>CAYWRV010000001.1:0-36651 GCA_964460865.1 uncultured Smithella sp.
GAAAGTTGCCTATGCCGCCTGATATTAACATCTTTAATTGCCGGAGTAATAAGTCTGCCGCGTCATAAAACTGACAAAGATTTTTACGAAATCAGCCTTTTTTTTAAGTATTTTGTTTTTTTGCCGAATAGAAATTGTGAGTCGTGCCGTCATCATGTCCAGAGAACAACTTTGGAAAATGACTGTCGTGAAATTGACAAAAAGGTGCTGTCGCTGGTACATGGCTTGCTTTTTTAATTATTACAACAGGTTGCTTGTGAAAATGGTAATGCGGACGGATTCATGATGGCGATAAGCGGTTACGAATTAAAAAACAGTGATTTTGAAAAAATAAGCCGTCTTGTCTATGAACAGTGCGGCATCTACCTTCATGAAGGGAAAAAAGAGCTTGTCAAGGCGAGACTGTCCAAGAGGTTGCGTGCGGGAGGATACAAGTCTTTTACAGAATACTACAACCATGTGATCACTCAAGAGGGGACGGATGAGCTGATCTCCATGATCGACTCCATTTCCACGAACCTGACCTTTTTCTTCAGGGAGGAAGCGCATTTTGCAAGACTTACACATATCATCCATGCGTTTTTGGACAAGCCGGAGCGATCAAGGGGAGAATACAGAATCTGGTCGGCAGGCTGCTCTACGGGAGAAGAACCTTATTCACTGGCGATGACTTTCCTGGAAGCGGTCAAAAATCATCCTTTGCGGGCGGGTATATTGGCAACAGACATATCGACAAAAGTTCTGAACACGGCTCAGGCGGGTGTTTATACGGATGATAAAACTAAAGGCGTTCCCCCGCCGGTTTTAAAAAAATATTTTCAGAGGGGGACGGGTAAATCAGCAGGCTATGTCCGTGTGAAGAATGAATTGAAACAGATGATCACCTTCAAGCGGTTCAACCTGATGGATCAGTTTCCCTTCAACAATGAGTTTGATATTATTTTCTGTCGTAACGTGATGATTTATTTTGACAAGAAAACACAAAACGTACTTGTCAACAAATTCTATGACGCATTGAGGGGTGGCGGATATTTTTTTGTCGGACATTCCGAAAGTCTGACCGGCCTGAAGCATAAATTCGGATATGTTGAACCCAGTGTTTACGTGAAATAAATTATGGGCGATTTGATTGTAGGCATCTCGGATATAAAGATCAGTAATTCGCCGGATGATGTGATTGTTACTTATGCACTGGGATCCTGTATCGGGATTTCCGTGTACGATCCGGTCGCCAAAGTAGGGGGGCTTCTACACTATATGCTTCCTGATTCCACACTGGATGAAAAAAAAGCCAAAGATAACCCGGCGATGTTCGCCGATACTGGTATTCCCACCCTGTTCAAAGCCTGCTATCGTCTGGGGGCGGAGAAAAAAAGAATGATCGTCAAGGCGGCGGGCGGAGCGAGTATTCTCGATGACACAAATTTCTTTCGTATCGGCCAGAAGAATATCATGGCCATGAGGAAAATATTCTGGAAGAATAACGTGATGATCGCAAGTGAGGACACGGGAGCCAACCACAACCGGACTGTGCGCCTGGAGATGGCCACAGGGAAAACTTTAGTCCGCACGTCGGGAGGTGAAATGAAAGAGATATGAAGGTAATCAAGCGTATCCTTAAATCCATCGAGACGATCCCTGCATTTCCTGCAACCGGTAACAAGGTTGCCCAGCTTTTGAGCAAACCGGACTACTCCGTCATGCAGGTGGCCAATGTAATCAAATTCGACCCTTCTATCGCAGCCAATATTTTAAAAATGGCCAACTCCGCATATTTCGGAGCGCAGCATAAAATCAGCTCGATTAATGATGCTGTCATGTACCTGGGGCAGAAAAACCTGATGCGCGCCATACAGACGGCGGGGGTCTCCAAATTCTATAAAAAAGGAGCGTCCGGCTATTTCGACAAGGCAATGGATCTGTGGGAGCATTCCGTTGCTGTGGGGTTGATGTCGCAGATTCTGTCCAAACAGATCACCGGTTCTGAAGATACCACTCTTTATACGGCGGCTCTTCTGCATGATGTCGGGAAAATCATCATGGGGGAATTTGTGCGCGACGAGCTGAAAAAGATCACCACCCTCGTTTATGAAAACGGCATGTCTTTTCTGGAAGCGGAAGAAATTGTCCTGGGCATCAATCATGCCGAACTGGGAGGAAAAGTTGCCGAACACTGGAACTTTCCGATAGAAATCCGCGATGCGATTTCATACCATCATCGGCCGGATTTACTGGAAAAAGAGGGTAAAATCATGCCCTGGATCGTATATATGGCCGATGAGGCGTGTTTAATGATGGGGATCGGCAGCTCCGTAGAAGGACTGGCTCAGCGTGCCGTAAGCGAACTGCTGAAAAAATTTAATTTAAAGATGAGGGACCTGGAAAAAAGCATGGTGATGTTGTCCGATGACTTAAAAAGTGCTCGTGATTTGGTCAACATCATTTAGTTTTCCAAAAGGAAGGTAGCCTTATGTCATTCAATGTGTTGATTGTGGATGATTCCAGCGCCATGAGAGCGGTTATTAAAAAAGTGATCGGGCTTTCCGGTTTTAAGATGGATTCCTGCCTCGAGGCGGAAAACGGCCGGCAAGCCATGGATCTGCTATCGGACCAGTGGGTGGATGTGATTATTTCCGATATCAATATGCCTGAGGTCAACGGACTGGAGTTTCTCGAGCTGCTCAGGGAAAATGAAACACTGAAAGAAATACCGGTGATCATGATTACCACGGAAGCTTCCGAGCAGAGAATGCAGGGAGCGTTTGACCGCGGGGCGAAAGGGTTCATAAAAAAACCTTTTCTGCCGGAGGAAATCAAAAGGGTACTTTATAAAGTGATAGGAGTTGGAAGCGATGGGCAATACGAAGAAGATACAAGAGATGCTGATGAACTCGATTTTTGATGTTTTCGAAAAAATGTTTTTCGTTTTCCTCGAGCCGTGCGATGAGGAGATGAAATACGACATGAGCGCGTCAATCGAGTTCGCCGGGTCATTCAAGGGAAACATCCGTGCCTACCTGTCGACGGGAATTGCCAATTCCATGGTGGAAAACATGCTTGGCCTCGAAGCAGCCGAAATTACAGACAAGACCAGGGAAGACTGCGCCAAGGAGTCGCTCAACATGATTGCCGGAAGCTTTGTTCACAAACTTGATGCAGGCACGGTATTCGATCTGTCGATTCCCACCTACAAAAAAGAATCCGGCCGATTCGGCCCGGAGAGCCCGGGCAATATAAATCTCCTATTCGATTCCGACGGCCTCTATCTGGGCATATCCATGAAACTGGAGGAAAATAAAAAGTAACCCTATGATAGGCGAAGCCGCTCTTATCGGGGATGGGGCATGAAAAGGTTCAGGATATGAGCAAAATTAAAGTTCTCGTTGTTGATGATTCTGCTGTGGTCAGAAAGATATTTTCGGAGGAGCTCTCGAAATATCCGGATATTCAGGTGATTGGTGTCGCTCCCGATCCGTATGTCGCACGGGAAAAAATCGTCAATTTGAAACCGGATGTCATTACCCTGGACATTGAAATGCCCCGTATGGACGGGCTCACCTTTCTGAAAAAACTGATGAAGTATTACCCGTTGCCGACAATCATTGTCAGCTCACTCACTCCTCAGGGAGGCAAGCTGACCCTCGAGGCGATGGAAATCGGTGCGGTCGATGTCATCGGCAAGCCCGGCGCTGCCTATACCGTCGGTGATATGTCAGCGCAGCTGGCGGAGAAAATCCGTGCCGCTTCCCGTGTCCGCCTCACCAAAAGGGATGACTCGGCTGAGACTCGTGCCACAGGTGAACCTTTGCGCGCGCTGGCGCAGACATCCAATAAGGTGATTGCCATCGGTGCCTCGACCGGTGGAACGGAAGCACTCAAGAAGGTTCTCACCAAAATGCCGCCCAATTCACCGGGAATCGTAATTGTCCAGCACATGCCGGCCAACTTCACGACCGCCTTTGCCGCCCGGCTGAACGAACTGTCTCAAATCAGCGTAAAAGAAGCAGAGGATAACGATTCGGTAACACCGGGTACTGCTTTACTTGCACCAGGCAATTTTCATATGATTCTGCGGCGCAGCGGCGGCAGATATTACGTCGAAGTTAAAACGGGGCCGATGGTGCATCACCAGCGTCCCGCCGTGGACGTGCTTTTCAAATCAACCGCAAAATATGCGGGAGCCAACGCCATCGGTGTGATTCTGACAGGCATGGGGGCCGACGGTGCTGAAGGTCTTTTGGAAATGAAAAATGCCGGTGCGGGTACCATCGCTCAGGACGAGAAATCGTGTGTCGTTTTTGGTATGCCCAAAGAGGCCATCAAGCTCGGGGGCGTGGACAAAATCGTTTCAATTGATCAGATAGCTTCAGAAATTATCAAAATGGTGTGATTATGAATTATCAAAAACTGGTAAAACTGCTGAATGATCTGGCCCAGGAATTTCTTGTGATGGAAAGCTCTGAGTTGGGTATCCCGACCGCAGGGAAATTTCTCAACCGACTCGAAGAGATTCTCGCCGAGGCCAAAGAGCTGAAGGTCGACCCTGTGCGGGGCTGCGTGTCCGCGCTCAGCCGAATCCTGGAGGGAACCATCATGGAGACGATTCAGGATAAGGCGGAGGCGGCCAACGTATTGGAAAATGGCATCCATTTGATGCAAAACATTGTCGACAGCTACAAAAATACAGGACGCTATGACGGGAGTATCCAGGAATTCATAGACATGGGAATCTCGCTGGTGGGACCTGTGCAAAGTGGTGCTGCGGAGGCACCTCTCCCTGAAGAGGTGGACGAGACGCGCGCAGAGACACAGGCATCTGAGCCTCAGGGCGAAAAAAAGATTGAGATTCAAGACGAGTCGCTTACGCGTGACTTTATCACAGAGGGGCTTGAATATATTGAAGAGATTGAAATAAATATTCTCAACCTTGAAAATGATCCGGAAAACAAAGACTATATCAATGCCATTTTCCGTCCCTTTCATTCTATTAAGGGAGTCGCCAGTTTCCTCAATCTGGAAAAAATCCGTTCTTTGTCCCATAATCTGGAAAGCCTGCTTGATCGGGCGCGAAATGGAGAAATATCCGTCAGCTCACCAATGATTGACGTTGTGCTCGACGGAGCTGATGCATTAAAGAGCATGATCGGCCAGCTTCGCGATCTGCTCGAGGGTAAAACACCCACCCCGACCGGCCTGGATATTCCAGCACTGACTGCACGAATCAAAAAAATTGAAGAAGGTTTCGATGTTGAGGCGGGCGGGAAAAAAATCGGAGAAATTCTCGTTGATGACGGGATCATATCCGAAGAAAAGCTAAATCAGGTCCTCAGAGAGAAGGAGGAGTCTCCCTCCGCCAGGAAGCTGGGAGAGACACTTATCGAGGAGAAAATAGCCAAGCCCAAACAGGTGTCTCAGGCCCTGCGCAAGCAGATGGACCGGATGGCGGATATGACCACGATACGCGTGGATACCGTCAAATTAGACGACCTCATTGATATGGTCGGAGAACTGGTTATTACTCAGTCGATGATTTCACAGGATCTTAAAAACCAGGAGCATACGGATAAGCGTCTTACCCGTGATATTTCCCAGTTTTTCAGAATCACCTCAGCCTTGCAGCGAATCTCCACCAGCCTGAGAATGATTCCCATAAAACAGACATTTCAGCGTATGTCCCGTCTGGTGCGTGATCTGGCCAAAAACGCAGGGAAACATGTTTCCGTGGAACTGGTAGGTGAGGATACGGAAGTTGACCGCAATATGATCGACGAAATATATAACCCGCTGGTGCATATGGTCCGCAACTCGGTTGATCATGGTCTGGAAATGCCCGATGAAAGAATCAGGGCCGGCAAACCGGAAAGAGGGCTCATTACCTTGAAAGCTTACCATCGCGGCGGCAATATCGTCATTGAGATTACCGACGACGGAAGAGGGTTGGACAGGCGTAAAATCCTCGATAAAGCCCTCAAAGCAGGCTTTGTCCAGTCTGACGAGGGATTGAGCGAGCAGGAGATCTATAAAATGATTTTCATGCCCGGGCTTTCCACAGCCGGTAAAGTTACCGACGTCTCCGGCCGCGGCGTGGGCATGGATGTTGTAAGGCGAGCCGTGGAAAAGCTGCGTGGAAAGATTGAAATTGAAAGTGCGGTGGGGGAGGGGACGACATTCATCACCAGGTTCCCGTTGACGCTGGCAATTATCGATGGCATGATTGTGAAAGCGGGTCCGGAACACTATATTTTACCGACCACTTCCATCCTGCAGGCACTGCGCCCGCCGCGGGACGCTTACAATAATGTTGTCGGGAAAGGTGAAACAATAAATGCCATGGGAAGACTGATGCCTTTAATCAGGCTCTATGATATGTTTTCGCTTGAACCCGAGTTTAAAAACCCCTGGGAGGCCATCGTCGTGGTGGTGGACAGCGAAAGGGGTGCCAGATGCCTGATGGTTGATAAAATTATCGGGAAAACGGAAGTTGTTGTAAAGAGTCTCGGTGAGGGGCTGAAAAATATCAAAGGCCTGGCCGGAGGTGCTATTTTAGGCAATGGCCGTGTAGGTTTAATTATCGATACTGAAGGGTTGTTTGAAATGGCTGATCAGCATTGAAGGACAATTTGCTTCATGAAAGAATAAAAAAATAAGACGAGGGATTGGTTTATGAATGAAAAAAACATCAAAGTCTTGATTGTTGACGATTTTGCCACGATGAGAAAAGTCATCCGCAATCTTCTCAAACAGGTCGGTTATGAGGATATTGTTGAGGCTGAAGACGGTGTCATGGCGCTCAAGGCCCTGAAAGCGCAGAAAATCGACATGATTGTCTCTGACTGGAATATGCCGAATATGTCCGGTCTTGAACTACTGAAAGCTGTACGCTCCGACCCTGATCTGGCAGAAACACCTTTTTTAATGGTAACTGCTGAAGCTCTCCAGGATAACGTTGTCGCGGCGGTAAAGGCCGGCGTTAATAACTACATAGTGAAGCCCTTTACAGCTGAAGTATTAAACGAAAAGATTAAAAAAATCATGGATGGTATTAATAAATAAAATATTTATTAACGGGATGACCCTGAAAGGCTGACTATGAACGTTAAATTTATCAATCCATTCCTTGAAGGAACGATCAGTGTGTTAAAAACAATGGCTTTTGTTGAACCTCGCGCAGGCAAGCCCTATCTGAAAATGGACAGTATAGCCAAGGGAGATATTTCCGGCATAATCGGGCTCACCGGGTCGGCGACCGGATCGCTCGCGGTCAGTTTCAGTGAAGAGGCAATTCTTAAAATTGTTTCCAACATGCTCGGCGAAAATATTAAAACCATGGACTCCGACATCAAAGATGCAGTTGGAGAAATTACCAATATGATTTCCGGCGTCGCCAGGAAAAACCTGGAGGCGGAAGGCTTTAATATACAAGCTGCCATACCGACGGTTGTTTCAGGAAAAAACCACTCCATCGCGCATGTTCTGGGGGGGCCGAGCCTGATCATTCCTTTTGAGATTGATGACGGCACATTTGTTATTGATGTCTGTCTGGCCGAATAAAACAGTAAAACAATTTTAAGTGCTGCTGCGGAAGCGTGCTTGAGGCGGGCCCGGTTTTTTGCCTCTATACGCAGCGACAGTCTGCAAATTGTGCTTAAAGCGGGGCGGTGAAATTGTTTTATGAGGCGTGAGAGTGCCGTTATAACCTTCAGTGTGCTTTTCAGTTATCCTTAGTCTGCAGCATGATAATGCTGATCCGGCGATTGCGGTGATCAAGAGGGTCCAGAGGCAGTAACAGCTCCTGGTCTGCGTATCCGACAACCCGGCCGATACGTTCCGGGTCGGTGCCGAACTCTTCGAGCGCACGGCGGGCGGCAGAGGCCCGTTCCGTGGAAAGCTCCCAGTTGGTGATTTGACCTCCTTTGAAAGGAGCGGAATCGGTATGCCCCTCGACGACAATCTTGCCCGGTATATCCCGGATGTTATCGGACACAAGTTTAAGTATTTCCCGGGCTTTCGGTGACAGGACGGCTGAGCCGGGCGGAAACATCATCGAGCCTTCCGTATCGATGACCTGTACGCGTATGCCGCCTTCAATAACGTCAACAAGCACCTGATCTCTCACCCCGGCCATTTTATCGTCGATGGCTGCCATAATTTTCCTTGCCTGTTCCTCATCAGCCTGTGTAATATTCTTTTTTGGTTTTTTTGCTCCATATTCAATCTGGCCCTTGCCACGCATACCGCCCGTGGGGTTTTTGGCTGTCGGCGCACCACTCTCACTCAAAAAATGCGGGTCCGTCAGGCGCGCGTCTTTGGAAGTAATAGCCGATGAGCCTGTTTCCTGAAAAACACTGTAGTGGCGAAAATATTCGGACAGAGCAGCTCTTTTTTCCTCTGAAACCATGCTCAAAAGCCACAAAAGTAAAAAAAAGGCCATCATTGCCGTAACGAAATCAGCGTAGGCTACTTTCCAGGACCCGCCATGGGCGCCGCCTGCGTGCTTCTTTTTTATTTTTTTAATGATTACCTGCTGGTGACGCTCTTCCATTGTTTAAAACATTTCCAATCTCTGAAAACTATTTTTTAGCCGTCCTGAGAGCATCTTCCATTTCCAGGAAAGAAGGTTTGGCCTCCGCCGGAACGACACGCCGTCCGAATTCAACGGCCACCTTTGGAGCTGCTCCTCCGCCGATAAAGGCCAGAAGCGCCACTTTGATCACATTGAGAAATTTCTGGTCCTCATTGGCGATGAATTCCATATTTTTACCCATCGGGCCTACATAACCATAGCAGAGCAAAACACCGGTGAAAGTTCCGACAAGAGCTGCACCGATACTGGCGCCCAGGACCTCCGGCGGCTCCTTGATTTTTCCCATGGTCAGAACAACGCCCATGACCGCGGCGACGATACCCAGACCGGGCAGTGCATCGGCGACGTTGCTGATACTGTGCGCCGGTGCCAGAGCCTCATCATGCAGGGCTTCGAGTTCCTGGTCGATGAGCGCTTCAAGCTCATGCGGAGCGATTGTCGTTGTCATTACGGTGCGCAAAGTGTCCGTGATAAGTGTGATAGCTGCCTTGTTTTTCAATACGTTGGGAAATTGGGAAAAAAGAGGGCTCTGCTCGGGCGCGTCAACATCGGATTCAATGGAGACCAGACCCTGCTGGCGGATTTTATAAAATATGCCGTTGATCATGATCAGCACTTCCATGTAATCCTGCTTGGTATAGGGCTTATTGCTGAAGATGCGCGCGATGGAGCTGCCCGTGGCTTTGATGACTTTCATTGGTGAGGCGATGATGAAACCGCCGATGGCCGCCCCGCCGATGATCAGAATCTCAACGGGCTGGAAAATGACCGACAGATTGCCGCCCTCCAGCAGATAGCCGCCAATCACGGCGGCGCTGACAATGACAAAGCCGATAATAGCAATCATAACGCCGGGAGTTTACCTCCTCTTTTCTCTGAGGATTTCTCTTTCAGTTTCAAAAACGAAGCGGATGATTTCATCTCTGACAAAATCATCAATGTTTATGAACTCCACGGATGTGTCATATTCAGCATGAGATGCTGTCGCATCGATGACTTCACCGTATAAAAAAAGAGCGATCGGCATTTGAATGCCGAGCATGACTTTTATTTCCAGTAGATCTCCTGCGGAAAATGTTTTTCCCGTGTTCAGACTCATGCCGCCACCGCTGATATTGATATTGGCCATATTCAGGCAGTGAAAACCGTCATGGTGCAATGTCATCAAGCGGATGAGCTCGTTCAATTTGGCGTTAATGCTTTGAAGCCATTGAGCGATGAGTTGGTCATCGGGGTTGGGCAGGCTTTTGAATTCAGCGAGCACGGATTGACCGGCGACGCGCGCACGGACTGTTTCTTTGAACTCCCGGGGAACAAGCCTGTACTCCATAGGGATACAGGCTTCAACTCGCGAATACTCCCTTTTGTTTTCCTTCTCTTCAGTAACCATGGTCGTTATGAGCCGTTTCACTAAATATTTCCGAAAAATAATGCAAAGTCGGTGCCAGGCGCGCTATCAACCGGGAGTCCGCCTGCAGGGGTTGTGTGTCCGGCAGACATTCCCTTAAATATCTAAATCGACCGAATCGTCAATATCTTGACAAAAAAGATGACGCCTTGACATAAAAAACAGATGCAGGGGATGGAAGTGAGAGAATTTAATCATATTCATCGGTGGAAAGAAGCTGACAAATCAAATGGTATGTAATTTGCTTTTTGGAAGGCGGAATGGTTTACCCGGTGATGAAGATGATTTTTTGCGAAAAAAAAATTGCCGCCATAATGTGCTTTTTTTTGTTGGCGCTCATTGTGGCGCTTTGTCGGCCCGCGGCAGCGGCTGCAAAAATTTACTCGATCCATTACTCGTCGCACAAATCACAAAATGAAGCACAGGCGGAACTCGCCAAACTGCATTTGCGGGGCTATGACGGGTTAGTACGCCGGACGGATGTTCCCTCAAAAGGAGTCTGGTATCGTGTCTATCTGGGAAAATACCAAACAAGGGATGAAGCTTTTTCAGCCGGCGAGGCAATGAAGCAAAAGGGCGAAATCAGAGCGGTTTTTGTCCGTCATCTCGATGAAACAGAGCCTTCATCCGATCCTTCACCTAAAACGGAAAAACTTCAAAGCAGCACCGGCGCAACCGGGCCTGCTGCCGCAATCGTCGGTGATAAATCATCAAAGCTATATTACATGCCGGACATGAAGGAAGCAGGGAGGGTGAAAAAGGTCAACCGGGCTTTCTTTTCCTCCGAAGAAGAGGCAATCGAACATGGTTTTACCAAGGCCGTTATCAGGTCCGGGCAAACGGCCAAAAAAGAAGCTCCGAAAAAAACTGAAAAAACATCTCGTAAATCCTTTGACGATGCAGACAAAGAGAAGGAAAAAAACAGGGAAGCTTTCAAGGCGTTAATTATGGGTGATGAAAAATTGATGCCCAATCCACCCGTTAATTTTGATGTAGATCTTGCGGATACGGAAGAATTCGCCGTACCGGAGGACCCGCTTGCCGGCGAGCCGCCCTCTGATTCGGAAATATACAAAAAGGCGATCACTGAGTATAAAGAAAAAAAATATGATCAGGCGCTGGTCACTTTCAAAGAGTTCATCAGTCGTGAGGACACGGATAAAGTATGGGGGCCAAGGGCGTTGCGCCACATGGCTGATTCCCACTATTACCTTGGACTTGCCGGCGAAAAACAAAATCTGCTGATTGCCGCCGAGTTTTATAAAAACACTCTAAAAAATTTTCCCGAGCGGTACACGGAAAACAACCTTACAAGCTATCGCCTGGCAAAAACCTATGAACATTTGCAGTATTACCCGGAAGCGATAACTTATTACAGGATGCTTATCTCGAAATATCCCGAAGGACGTTATACTCCGGAGGCATACTACAAAATCGGCCTGATATATTATCTCGACGGCAAGTATAAAAAAGCGGCGGAAGGATTTATTAAGTATCTGATGAAATACAGGGGGAAAGTTTACGGGAAGAAATCCTTTTATCTTGTCGCCCATTCTTTTTACAAATCGTTGCAGTCCGCCAACGCGGAGGTCTGGTTTCGCGATGCCCGCGCCAAATGGCCGGACTGGATTGGCGTGCCCAAAGAGATTATGCTGGACTACGTTAAGCATAAGACGTCGCTCAGACGTTTTGATGAGGCGGCTGAGGCTCTTTCCAGCTATGCGAATCTTTATCCCGACGATCAGAAAATCCGGGAGATTTTAATGCATCTGGCAGGAGCCTACCGCGATGGAGGTCAATACCAGGCATCGCTCGCGGTCTATAACCGGATCATTGACCGATACCCCGAGACGGATGAGGCGAAAAAAAGCATGCTGGCGATGGCGGATATCGGCACTATGCATCCCGGGCTTAAAGTAGTCCGTTTTTTTAATCATATCCAATGTTACCGCGATCCGATGGACACTTATGATACGTTGATCATGAAATACGCAAAAGGGGAAATAGCCCAGCTGGCCATGCTCGGAAAGGCGGCAGCGCTGGTAAAAGAAGGCGAGTTGAGAAAGGCTGCTGATGTATATCTGGAGTTTCTGAGTCTGCACCCGGAAAGCAACAGGGAGGCCGAAGCAGCCAAAGGATTGAAAACCGTCTCGGCGCAATTGATCAAAGATTACTTCGCCAGGGAGGATTATCTGGCGGTTGCCTATGTCTATTTCAAGTCCTTCGGGGCGGTGGAGCTTCAGGCAGGGGAGTATGACGAAGTCAATAAAATTGCCACAAGCCTCAAAGAGCTCGGCCTCATGAGCGATTATCTGATCATCCTCAACCGCTATCTGGAAGTTGCCGAAAACGAGATCCTGATCAACAAAACGACTCTGGCGATTGCCGAAGGGCTCATCATAGAGCATAAATATGATGAGGCCATGGAGCTTTTAAACGGCTTGGCGGGAAAACCTTCCGTGCGGAAAAGTTCCCTTCTGACAGACGTTCATAAAAATTTGGCGGAAATCGCCTACCGGAGGGAAATGTACGATCAGGCCATCGCCAATTATAACGCGGCAGACACTCTGGGACATGGTTTGCCTGACCCGGGACCAAGCTACATGAACTACGCACGCTCGCTTACCCATGAGCAGAAAAATGATCAGGCCCTGCAGAAATATTTGCAGGCGGTCAGGCACCTGTCACAGGAAAAGCCGGCTCAGGCGATGGCTGCCGAGGCTTACGGGCAGCTGGGCGATCTGTATCTGGGGAAAAACAATCTGCCGGGCAGCCTGGAGATGTACAAAAAGGCGCAATCCGCGATAGACACGGAGGCGGATTTGAAAATCTGGCCGCAGTTTCTAACCGGCATGGTGTATTTGAAAATGAACAGAGATGAACAGGCGCAGGGTATCTTTGCCCAGGTGAAAGCCGGGGCGGGCGCAGAAGGGTTCTGGTCCAATCTGGTTGATTTCTATATAGCCGATTTCAAATGGTGGAGCACCTATGGAGACATGGTCAAACCCTGAAGAAAAAAACGGGGAAAGCCTGCAGGACATAGTACAGCTTAAGCAGTCTTTTGACAGCTTCAACAAGGCAACCGCCGAGCTGCAGCGAGCCTACGCGAGGCTGGAAGAGCGATTCGCTCTTTTGAACCGCGAGCTGGAAAGAAAAAATGAGGAGCTCCTGGCGAATGTCGAAGAAAAAGAACGCACAAAGAACTATCTGCAAAATATTCTCGAAAGCCTCATAAATGGCGTCATAGTTACGGACACGGAAGGAAGAATTCTGACGCTCAACACCTGCGCGGAAACACTCACCGGCATCCGCGAGGAGGAAGCAGCAGGCTTGCATGCGGGTATTTTGTTTGATTTAGTCCCTGAAGGGGGCAAACCGGCCGCGGATCCGATGCTGCGTTTCACTTCGGAGGCGGGTATCAAGGTAAAGACGCGCGAGCGCATACTGGAGATATTCTGCTCGCCTTTTAAATCACCGTCGGGAGAGTTGATTGGTCATGTCCTGGTCGTGCGCGATATTACCCAGATTGAAATGCTCCAGGAGATGGCCAGGCGTACGGAAAAATTCGCAGCCATGGGTGAGATGGCGGCCAATATCGCCCACGAGGTCCGAAACCCCCTGGGCAGCATCCAGCTTTACGCCTCCCTGCTTTTGAAAAGCCTCTCCGATGAAAAGAATCGTTTGCGGGCCGGACAGATCATATCGTCGGTCAAAAATGTAGACAATAAAATCTCCAACCTGCTTTTGTTCACCCGAAGGCCCGAGCCACAGATGAAAGAAGTTCAGTTGGACCGGATATTAAATGAGGTTATCGAGTTTTCCGAACAGATCATCGAGCAGGCGGGTATCGAAATATCAGTTCACATGGATAAAAATGAAATTTTCATCATGGCCGACGCGGAGATGATAAAACAGATATTCCTGAATGTGATCCTCAACTCTCAACAGGCCATGCCGGACGGGGGAAGGATAACCATCATCACCCGCCTGGCGCCCGGGAGCCTTCCCGCAGGGCAGGCGCGGATGGTGGAAATCATTTTCAGGGATGCGGGGCCGGGTATCCCGCGAGCGGACATTTCACGGATTTTTGATCCTTTTTTTACGACAAAAGATAACGGCTCCGGCCTGGGGCTGGCCATTGTCCACAATATAGTCAGTGAACATAAAGGCTTGATTACGGTGGACAACGCGCCTGAAGGGGGCATGATGGTCAACATCAGCCTGCCGGTCGCAAAGTATTGCCAATCATGAAGGAGATGCGCGTAAATGCCTGATCCCCAGAGACTGCTCATTGTCGATGACGATTCTTCGATGCGTATGGCCCTGTATGAGTCACTGACCAGCTGCGGCTACGAAGTGGAGACGGCGGAAAATGGCGCCGATGCGCTGACCAAGTTCAAAGAAGGCAACTTTGCCGGGGTGGTCACCGACATGCGTATGCCCAAAATGAGCGGCATGGATGTTTTAAAAGGCGTCAAACGGATATCACCTGAAACACCTGTTATCCTGATTACCGCCTACGGCACGGTGAGCACCGCGGTCGATGCGATGAAAGAAGGCGCCTCCGAATTCATCATGAAGCCCTTTTCGCTCGATGATCTGGAGTTTGCCGTCAAAAATGTCCTGGCCGCCGGCGCCCGGTCCAAAGAAGACAAAGGGGGGACGGGAGATGAAGCAAGCTATCCGATTCGAGAGATTATTACACAAGACCGGAAAATAATTGATCTGCTCGATATGCTCAAAACAGTCGCTGGAAGCAAATCCAGTGTTCTCATAGAGGGCGAGAGTGGTACGGGAAAAGAACTCTTCGCCCGTTTTGTCTACCGCCACAGCAGCCGGCGCCGGATGCCCTTTGTGGCCGTGAACTGCGCGGCAATACCTGCACAATTACTCGAAAGTGAAATGTTCGGCTACGAAAAAGGGGCCTTCACCGGCGCAGCAGTCAAAAAGTTGGGCAAGTTCGAGCTTGCCGACGGGGGAACGCTTCTGCTGGATGAAATATCGGAGATGGATATCAATCTGCAGGCCAAGCTTCTGCGGGTCATCCAGGAATCGGAAGTAGATCGTTTAGGCGGCAAAATGCCGGTTTCCGTCGATGTTCGTATCATCGCGACCACCAACGCGAATCTGCTGGAGCGCATCGAAGAAAAAACATTTCGTAGCGATCTTTACTATCGCCTCAATGTCATACCGGTCAGGGTTCCACCTCTTCGTGACAGAAGCGGGGACATTACCCTTTTGGCGGACCACTTCCTCATGAAATACAGTGAGATTAACGAAAAAGAAATGCCCGTTCTCACAGAGGCGGCAAAGGAGGTGCTCCATTCTCATAGTTGGCCGGGAAATGTCCGTGAGCTCGAAAACATCATCGAAAGGGCGGTGCTGATCTGCCAAAACGGCCGTATCCTGCCCGAAGATCTGTTGATGGATGCAGGTCAGGGAGGGGGATCATCACCAAAAAATGATGAGCGGGAAATCTTTCAGTTACGCCAGGAAATTGACGCAGAGGAGGAAAATACACTCCGGGAAATGGAAAAGAAAATGATTTTCAGCACACTGGACAGGGTGAACTGGAATAAAACGAAAGCATCCCGGATCTTGGGCATCAGCGTACGTACCATGCGTAATAAATTGAATGAATATGGCTTCAATGACAAGGCGGAAGAGGCTGAGAAATAAATCGTGGTACATGATTTGCTAGTTGAACGATCAGAGGAGCTTTTATGGAGCCGTTATTCGGAAAAACTTTTAATTTATTGTCTACGATGATGGACTACCGGTCCGAGCGCCACAAAGTCATCTCATCTAATATCGCCAATTTAGACACGCCCGGATATAAGGAGGCGGATTATGTCTTCAAAGACGACCTTAAAAAAGCGATGGACATCCGCCTTAACCTCACAAGAACAGATGAGAAACATTTTCCCAATGCGCCGGACGAAATTTCCAGAAACGACTTTAAAAAAGTGACATCGGATGAAAAAGTTGACCTCGACATACAGATGGCCAATTTATCTGAAAATCATTTAATGTACAATTTAACTGCGGAGATCATCTCACGAAAATTCAAGACCATCCGCAATGTTTTGGGAGAAGCTAAGTAATGGAATTCTTTACGGCATTTAAAATTACAAGCAGCGGTCTGGCGGCTCAGCGAAAAAAAATGGACGTCATCACCGGCAATATCGCCAATGCCTCCACAACCAGCACGCCCGAGGGAGGTCCCTACAAGAGAAAGGTGATTTCCCTGGCGGCCGATCCGCTGGAAAAAGGATTCGACCGGGAGCTCAAGGATGCGGTCAATGCGGTTAAGGTTGCACAAGTAGTTGAAACCACTAATGATTTTAAAAAGGTTTTTGATCCGGCGCACCCGGATGCTGACGCGGATGGTTTTGTGACCATGCCCAATGTTAATCTGATGCTCGAGATGACCGAGCTTATCACCGCCTCGCGCGCCTACGAGGCAAACGCCTCAGCCTTTGACGCGGTGAAAAGCATGGCACTCAAGGCAATAGATATCGGCAAATAAATTTAAGGTTAAGGAGTCAAAGATATGACGGACGACTTGATGGTACGAAGCTCCCTGGAAAGACTGAAATCTCCAGGCATGGTCGAGCCTCAGAAATCCGGCGGGGACAAAGTGCCCGGAGGGCCTTCCTTCGGCTCTGTGCTGAAAAATACCATTATGGAAATCAACACTCTGCAAAACGATGCGGACAAAGTTATCGCCAATGTCCAGCTCGAGGATGCGGGTTCCATTCATGAGGCGATGATCGCGCTGGAAAAGGCGGGGATCTCCTTTCAGGTGATGATGCAGGTGCGCAACAAGATTCTTGATGCCTATCAGGAAGTAATGCGCATGCAGGTTTAGCAAGTTCCTTTTGGCGGGATAATAAATGGATTCGATCATACAGTACTGGAACAAACTCTGGAGCGGGTTCGATGCGTTGACTCCAGGTAAAAAAGCATCCGTTATTTTTGTTTTTATTTTGACGGTTGCAAGCATTTTCCTGCTGGTCTATCTGACGGCACAGACGGAATACCGTGTCTTGTTTTCGAACCTCTCTCAGGAGGATGCCGGCAATATTGTCACCAAATTAAATGAACAGAAAATCTCCTACAAACTTTCCGCTTCAGGTACGGCGATATCCGTCCCTTCCGACAAAATTGCACAACTTCGGCTGGAGCTTGCGGCTTCCGGTCTACCGCAGGGAGGCGGAGTCGGATTTGAAATATTTGACACCAAAACACTCGGGGCGACCGAGTTCGAGCAGCAGCTCAACTATCGCCGCGCCCTCCAGGGCGAGTTGGCGCGGACAATAAACAGCCTCGATGAAATCCAATCCAGCCGTGTACACATTGCGCTTCCCAAGGATTCTCTGTTTACCGATCAGCAGAAAAAGGCGACCGCATCAGTTGCATTGAGGCTGAAGCCCGGCAAAACCCTGCGTCAGGCGCAAATCGAGGGTATCGTAAACCTGGTGGCAAGCTCCATCGAAGGAATGAACCCGGAAGATGTCATGGTTGTGGATTCACGCGGCACAACACTTTCCACCAGGCATAGTGACAGCAAGCTGTCAAAGCTTACCGCCCAG
The DNA here is from genome assembly GCA_964460865.1 of uncultured Smithella sp. Classification (GTDB taxonomy): domain Bacteria; phylum Desulfobacterota; class Syntrophia; order Syntrophales; family Smithellaceae; genus UBA8904. Next base: position 17,588 of record CAYWRV010000001.1, read on the forward strand.
CAGATTGACTTCCAGAGGAATATGGAAAAAGACCTGGCCGCACGTATACAGACGATGCTGGAAAATGTCGTCGGGCAGGGGAAAGCTGCCGTGCGTGTCACGGCGGAGCTTGATTTCCGTGTCATGGAGAAAACGGAAGAGAGCTACGATCCGGAAGCGCAGGTCGTCAGGAGCACGCAGAGAAATTCTGAGGTCGAAAATGCCGTAAGCGCAGCCGGCGCTGTGTCGGACAATCCCAAAAAGGAAAGAATTGACGAAATCATTAATTACGAAATTAACAAAGTCGTAAGCAAAACCGTCATGCCGGTCGGGGAAACGAAAAAACTTTCTATTGCCGTGCTGGTGGACGGCAGATACAAAAAAAATGACAATAATGAAGAAGTTTACGAACCGCTTCCGAAAAACGAAATTGAAGCCCTGGAAGATCTTGTAAAGAAATCCGCCGGTATCGATCCGCAAAGAGGCGATCAGGTTGTCGTCACCAATATGCCCTTCAGGAAAGCAGTCATGGAAGAGTCTGAACCTGCTTCTTTAAAGGAAAATATTGAAACATTTTCACCTGTTTTTAAGTATATCGGAATTTTTGCCCTCATCGGCTTCATTGCATTGTTTGTTCTTCGCCCCCTGCTCAAAAACGTTGCCGAAAGCGCCCGGACCGGTCCGGCATTACAAAGAGCCCCTGCAGGCGCGCCTCCGGGTGATTACGCAGCGCAGGCTGCTGAAGAAACCCTTCGTCAGGCACAGGCCCAACGCCAGATGAGCGACACGGAGATTGCCAGGCAACTGGCCAAAGCTGATGCCAAGCAATTTGCCGATATTTTGAGAAACTGGATCAAGTAAGCACCGTTAATGCTGGAAAAAAAATTAACTTGTCGGAGTAGTGATGACCGGGGAAGAAAAAGCGGCGATACTACTTTTATCGCTGGATGAAGACATAGCGGCCGAAGTGATGAAAAATCTGACTCCGTCGGAAATCAGGCGTCTGGGGAGAGAAATGGGCCGCGTATCCAATATTCCCGCAGAGACGGTCAACTCTGTGGCCACGGAGTTCTGCACCATGGCAAAAGAACAGGGAGGCACGATAATTGTTCGTGACGGAACGCCCAAGGCGCTGATGGTCAAGGCGCTCGGAGAAAAAAACGCCGAGACGATCATCAACGAGGTGGGTGTCGCGGCCTTTGACAACCCGATTGTGGACAGGCTCCATGAAATCGATTCCAAAGTGCTGGCGGAGTTTACACGCACCGAACACCCGCAAACCATCGCCCTGATCCTTGTCCATCTCAAGCCGGAAAAGGCGGCGGAGGTGCTGGAGCATTTTTCGCCGGCTATTCAGTATGAAGCAACCAAACGTATGGCCACGCTCAAAAGCGTTCCGCGTGAATTTATCGAAGAGGTGGCCAAAACGCTGGAAAAGGAGCTGATCAGCGGGAACTCGAGTGACCTGCAAATGGGAGGCGTACAGGTGATGGCCGATATTCTCAACCGGATGAACCGTGCCACGGAAAGCGGCATTATGACTTCCCTTGAGGATTCAGATCCGGAGCTGGCCGCACAGATCCGCAATTTTATGTTCAGCTTCGAGGATGTTCTGAAGCTCGACGATAAATCGCTCCAGGAGTTGATGAAAGATGTCAGCACGGAAGATCTTGCCCGGGCGCTGAAAATAGTCGACGAAGGGCAGCGCGAGAAAATCTATAAAAACATCTCCAAACGCGGTGCGGAAATGCTCAAGGAAGAGATTGCCCTGATGCCGCCGATTCGGCTCTCAGAGGTGGAAGCAAGTCAGAGAAAAATTGTCGATACGACGAAAAGACTCGAGTCGGAAGGCAGGATTGTAATTCTGCGTGGTGATGAGAAGGATGGATTTATATAAAAAAAATGTGATCAAGGCCGGCCAGATCATTGAAACAGGAAAGACCGTCCCCTTATCCGGTGTGGACAAAGGCGGCACACCCGCCACCGGGCGGCGCGGGCTGCCGGGAAAGCCCGACGCAGCGGAAGCTCACGCCGATGAAACTAAAACAATTCAGCTGACCCGGGGCGAGCTCACCAGACGTGAACAGGATGCCTACCAAAAAGGACATGCCGACGGCCTCAAGGCCCAGGGCAAAGAAATCGCCGCAAAGCTTGAAGTGCTTACGGCTACGGCAAGAGCGATACCAGGGATAAAAAAGGATATTCTGGAAAAAGGTGAAGAGCAGATAGTGAGACTCGCTTTTGCCATTGCCGAAAAAGTTATTCACCAGGAAGTGACCACGCACAAAGATGTCATTTTAGGAGTTTTGAAGGAAGCGCTGAAAAATGTAGCCGATACGGAAGGGATCAAAATTCATCTGCACCCGCAGGATTTTCGCTACATGATGGAAGTTAAAAAGGATTTTCTTCAGTCCTTTGACGGCATACGCAATATGGTCTTTGAAGAAGACTCTTCCGTGAAAAGAGGCGGTGTCGTGGTTCAGACCATGTTCGGCGAAGTCGATGCCCGCCTGGAAAGCCAGCTCAAAGAAATAAAGGCGGCAATGCTTCCGTCCAGGAAGGGATGAAAGGAAAACGGATGAGTGAACCTGCCCTGAATTTGTCCAGATACGAAAACATTTTGAAGCGGATGAACCCTATTCGCGTCAACGGCAAAGTGACGGAAATCATCGGCCTGATGGTCCAGGGAAACGGCCCGGCCGCCTCCATAGGTGAGGTCTGCGGTATCGTGCCGGTAAATAACGGCGAGGCGGTGGAGGCGGAAGTGGTCGGCTTCAAAAACGGCCGGGTTTTACTAATGCCTCTGGAGAGCATTCAGGGCCTGGGGCCTGGTTGCAAGATTGTTTCCATGGGGCACAAGGCCGGTATCGGCGTAGGAAAGGGACTTCTGGGCCGGGTCATAAACGGTCTGGGTAATCCCATTGACAACAAAGGCCCCATATATCTGGAGGATGAGTATCCGATTTATGCTGAACCCATCAATCCCCTCGACCGCGGCAGGATCAAAGTGCCCACGGATCTGGGCATCCGTGCTTTGAACGGCCTTCTCACCTGCGGGAAAGGACAGAGGATGGGGATCTTTGCCGGTTCAGGCGTGGGAAAGAGCGTCCTGATGGGCATGATTGCGCGCAACACGAAAGCGGATGTTAATGTCATCGGGCTCATTGGCGAGCGGGGCAGGGAGGTACGTGAATTTCTGGAAAAGAATCTCGGCGAAGAGGGGCTGGCCCGCTCCGTGGTGGTGGTCGCCGCCTCTGACATGCATCCGCTCATCCGCATGAGGGCTGCTTATGTCGCCACAGCTGTTTCGGAATATTTCCGCGACCAGGGAAATGATGTCCTTTTAATGGTCGATTCACTCACCCGCTTCGCTATGGCGCAAAGGGAAGTCGGCCTGTCGGTGGGAGAGCCGCCGACGACAAAAGGTTATACCCCTTCCGTTTTCAGCCTGCTGCCAAAACTGCTGGAAAGGTCGGGCATTGTCGAGGGGGTGGGCAGTATCACCGGACTGTACACGGTCCTTGTAGAGGGAGATGATTTCAACGAGCCGATATCAGATGCGGTGCGCTCCATTTTGGACGGCCACATTTCACTGTCGCGCGCTCTGGCAAATAAAAATGATTATCCCGCCATAGATGTTCTCGGAAGCGTCAGCCGCGTGATGATCGATGTTGTGGATGAAAAACACAAAGAAAGGGCCAACGACCTGATGAACATTATCGCCACTTATAAAAAAGCTGAAGATATCATCAACATCGGGGCCTATGTGCACGGGTCTAATCCCGCAATAGATTATTCTATAAGAATGATGGACAGGGTTAACGCATATCTGCGCCAGGATATGAGTGAAAAAATTGATTTTGCCGAGGCAAAAGAACAGCTTCTGGCATTGTTTGAAGAATAAGGGCCATGTTCAAGTTCAAGCTTCAGTCCGTGCTCGATTACCGGTTGAACATTGAGGAAAAAATCCTCAATGAATTTTCGGAGCTCAAACGCGAGCAGGACCGGCAAAAAGCCATTTTAGCTGCACTCCGCAGCGAAAAGGAAAGCAAGGTTGCTGACCTGAGAAATACGAACAGCTCTACAGTAAAAGCAGAGGACATCTCTTCCATCCTTGATTATGTAAAGCACCTGCGCGAAAGAGAAAAAATGCAGGAAGAAGTGAGCAGGCGGGCGAAAGAAGCTGCAGAAGAAAAGCGAAAAGAGCTCGTCGAGGCAGTTAAAAATAGAAAAGTAATGGAAAATTTAAAAGAAAAACATGAGGCAGAATATATTAAAAACATGAATGATACTGAACAAAAAACTTCTGATGAGATGTTTGTTCTGAAATTCGGCGGGAGAGAGAAATGAAAAAAATAATCATCACCCTGCAGATACTGGTGGCTGTTTTTATTCTGGTAAAGGTGGCGGGCGTTACCGGGATATTCGGGATGGGCGATGTCTTCACCCAAACTGCATCCTTCACCAGGCCGGCGCAGGCCCAGCAACAGGAAACAGGCGCGTCCGCTGTACAGGCACAGGAGGCGCGTGCAAGCGACGAGATGCCGTCGCCACCGAAAGATGCGCTGAAGGATATTCTTGCCGAGCAGAGAGATCTGGCCAAGGCGCTCGCCTCCAAAAAAGCGGAACTTGACGAGCGTGAAAATCTCCTGCGCGCCGAAGAGCAGAGGCTGTTGTCGTTACGGCGGGACATAGTTTCCAAGATGACCATCCTGAAGGCACAGGAGGAGAAACTTGCCGCAGAACTCGACAAAGTGCGTGAAGATAATATTAAAAGATTTAAAGAAATGGCCAAAGTTTATGAAAGCACTCCTCCGGCAAAGGCCGGCCCGATGATGGAAAAACTCGATACGAAAACCGCCGCCGGCATCACAATGAATATGAAAAAAGACAAGGCAGGCGCCCTGTGGGCATACCTCACGCCGGCCAAGGCGGTGGAGATAACCAAGGAGATCACCAGGGCCGGAGGTTTTAAAAGTGAATAACCCGTAGAGCAGGACCCGTCTTCGCCTCGGGCGTCACGTAGCTCCATAAACATCGTGTTTAATCTGTTTGAAAAAAGGCGACAAAGATGTCGTCTTTTTTTGCCCTGATTTTCATCACAGCTTTTTTCCAACTTTTTCATTTTTGAGCGGATGGAAAAATCTTCCCCGTTAAGCAGGATAATTTTTCCCTCCGACATGTTTATATTCAAGGAATGATATTTGTATCTGGTTGATATAACGAAGGAATAATCTACTTAAAGGCCCTGGCATGTCCCTTGCTTTTGAACCTGTTAAAATTGTGCAGAGGCGTGCATGGAAATTTCAAGAGACTTTATAAACCTGTTATTACCGCAGTTCGGCGCTCATGATGGTGTGCAGTCGTCAGGGTTTAACGGTCAGCTGCCCCTTGAGGTCTTGTTCGGAGATAAAGGCGGGCAACCGGGCAAAATGTTTGAAGACATATTATTTGAGCTCGCCCGCTCCGACAAGGCAGAGGATTATGGCCCGAACGGAAAGGAAGCTCCGGCTTCAGTCATTATCTCAAAAGACGAGCCGATGCCGCTTGGGCGCCAACAACTGCCGGAAAAAGAAAAGGACAGGCCGGCGGCTGTGACGGGAACAGTTTTGTCAGAGACGGTCTTTTGTACACAAAGGCCCCTTGACGTGGCCGCCGCTTCCGACCAGAAGATTTCTGAAACCAATGTAATCCAACAAGACCCTGCCGCCTTTGCCAGCCGGGGCACCGAACGGGGTGGTGATAAGTTCAAAACACCCGAAGCGTTGACAGGCTCGACTGATAAAATATCTTCGGGCGGCAAGCCGGCAGAGCCGGAAGGCACAGACACGCAAGGAGAGAACAAACAGCAAAAAGGAGAGACGATTTTAAAAACAGCTCCCGAGGCAAACACTCACACCAGCACCTCAACGCACTCGCCATCAGAGACCGGTGAGGCAAAGAATGCATTATCGGAGGCACTGAAAGAAGGAAGGCAGATATCTGTAAAAGAAGCGCCCCTTAATGATTCATCCGCAAAGACCGACAAGCAAGTGACTGATTATCAGGATCGTTTCTCAAATGACAGGAGTGGCTGGCCAGGATCGACTGCTAAACATTCATCAGCCGGTGATGGAACTAAAAGAACATCCGGCCATCAACTTGATGACAAGCCTTCCGGGGCACTAAACATTTCTTTAAAAAACGAAAAAGCTCCTCCGGCTGCCTACACAGAGGGAAAGATAAATAATACTGCTTCAAAACACGCTGAGGCAACGGCCTGGAGGAAAGATGCACCCCATTTCAGAGAGGGGCAAAATGCGGATGCCCGTGTAAATTCTTCAGATGAGTTGGATGATACCTTACGGAGCCTCTCTCAATCCGGGCACCGGGATATAACGCCGGGAAGGGGACTCCGGCAAAATTTTCCCGATCGACACGAAATGCAATGGGAAGCAAGGGAGATGCCGTCGGGAGCCCGCGAATCCTCTGTGACTCGCCCATCGGGAAGGGAAACAAAAGTTGAGAACCTGGGTTCCCGCGGCGGGGAATTCATATCTGAAAGACAGGGATATGACCGCGTTTTTATGGCAGATCCGGAAAAAACAGTTACCGAAACACCTCCACAGCGCCATGGCTTTTCTTTCAAGGACTTGTCCGCCCCGTCCGAGGCCTTAGGCAAGACATTAAGCCCTGATGAAACGGATAAAAGAGAATTTCAGGCCACCGGTGAAGCACAGAGGCAAAGTGTTTGGACTAAACAGTATACACATGATGGCGAGGCCGTAAGCGTGGCATCCAAAGCCGGAAGACCGGCTCATGACAAAGCCACAGGCACGGAAAAGGCCGAGGTTCTTCACCAATCTGTCGGGGCACACAATGTTTCCCCACAGAAGATGACCCAGGAGAACATTCCCACTGCTCAAATTATCGAGCGCATCAGCGCGAGATTTATTGAAATCGCGGACAAGGACGGAGGAAGGGTAAAAGTCAGTCTTTCACCTCCAACCCTGGGAAACCTGGAAATGGATGTCATGTTGCGAAACGGTACTCTCAGGGTTGTTCTCGTCGTAGAGAGCAAAGACGTCCATCAGGCGCTTACCGCCAATATGGAAACGTTAAAAGGGGCACTGCAGAGCCACGGCCTGGTTATCGAGCGTTGCGAGGTGATGCTGCAGGACCGTCCCGACCATTACTGGCAGGGATTCAGCCACCAACACGCATTTGAGCGGGACCAGTCGGGAAGACGAGACGACAGCTCTGCCGGCGACCCTGAGTATGTAATTAGAGAAGTGAGCCCGATTGCCGAACAAAATATAAACAAGACGGCACGGGAGGCAGGAAAAATAAGCGTATTTGTTTAAAAGGAGAAAAATATGATCTCAGGAATCCAGGAAACAACACAAGCCGATTATACCGGCGCGCGCACTTCAAATAGAGTGGATAACACGCTGGGGAAAGACGCTTTTTTAAAAATGCTGATTGCCCAGCTGCGGCATCAGGATCCGTTAAACCCGATGGACGGGACCGCGTTTGTGGCACAGTTGGCGCAGTTCAGCTCACTGGAGCAATTAACCAACCTGAACGAAGCAATGGGAGCTCTCCCCAAATATTTAAACCAGTTCTCCAATGCTCAAATGGCCAACCTGATCGGCAATGAGGCGGTGGTAAAGGGCAATTCCATCACGGTGAGCGGTTCCGCCACGAACATTGTCTATCGCCTGCCCGCCGACATTCAAAACGGCACGATAAAAATTTATAATGCCAACGGGATGCAGGTCGATACGATAAAACTCGCGCCGCAAAAAGCCGGGGCACAAAGCATTCTCTGGAATTCGGGATCGCAGCCTCCCGGAAATTATACCTGGGAAATTACTGCATCGGATGCCAGGGGAGGTACGGTGGTGCCTGAACAGATGCTCTACGGAAGGATTCAGGGAGTGTCTTTCAAAAACGGTAATCCCTACCTGACGGTGAACGGTCAGGAAGTGGCATTTTCGAACGTCGTTTCAATAACCAAAGTAGACAATTAACAAAAATTTGACATAGAGGAGGAATATTATGGGCAGCGCATTATGGGCGGGAATATCAGGTTTGAATGCCAGCGCCAAGCAGCTGGACGTTGTGGCCAACAATCTGGCCAACGTCAACACACTGGGTTTTAAAGGAGACATGACTTTTTTCGCGGACGTGTTGAGCTCGAGCATTTCCGGCGGGTCATCCGGAACACTGCAGGTCGGCCGCGGCGTGGCGGTAGCGGAGGTCCAGACATCTTTTGCCTCCGGTTCTTTTGAAACCACGGGAAACGCGACGGATGCCGCCATCGACGGTGACGGCTTTTTCATGGTCAACGACAATGAGGGTGCAACCTACTATACAAGAGCAGGTGCGTTTCATCTCAATGCCAATGGAGTGCTCGTCGATATCAATGGTTATTATCTGCAGGGTCAGATGTTTCGTGAAGACGGCTCGCTCAGTGCATTGGGTAACATCACTCTTACCGGTCTGCAGTCGGAACCCCAGATGACGACAACCTATTCTCTGGGTGCCAATCTTAATTCACAAACCGCTGCGGGGGATACCTACACTACGACTCAGTCCATTTACGACTCGCTCGGCGCTGTCCATACCTTTGAGACCGTGTTTGAGAAAACAGCTACCAACAACAGATGGGATGTCACATTTTCATTGGATGGCAACCCGGTGGCGTCAACAGTTCCGGCCTCTGTGGTCTTTGAGTTCGACAACGGAGGCGCGATGATTACTCCGGCAAATGTGACAATCAACATGCCGCCACTGGGCACCGGTGCGACATTCGGTCCTGTCACCTGGGACATGACCGGTCCGCATGCGCTTGCCATTACGCAATATGCTTCCGCCTCGGTCATCAGAGCCACCACGGCGGACGGCTACACATCCGGTAACTTGAAGTCACTGGCCATCGATCAGGCGGGCGTGGTAAGCGGGTTTTTCACCAACGGTCAGACATCCGAGCTTGCTCAGATAATTCTGGCATCCTTTCCCAACCCCTGGGCTCTTAATAAATTGGGCTCGAACCTTTTTGGTGAAACAGTCATGTCCGGCTCGTCCGTGCGCAATATTCCCGGTGCATCCGGCATGGGAACTCTCACTCCCAATACGCTGGAGATGTCCAACACGGATATCGCCACGGAATTCATCCGCATGATCACCGCCCAGAAGGCGTATCAGGCCAACGCTAAGGTGATCACCACGGAAGACACACTGATGCAGGTGTTGATGAACATCAAACAATAAAAAATTAATGTCGGGCGTCACCGGTTTCGGCCGGGACGCCCGACATGGTTTTTCACCAATCGTATTTTACATTCCCGTCCGCCTCGTCTTTTATGATTTGTCAATTATTTGACATTTCGTCAAAAAAAGAAAAACCAACTCAAACTTCACAACCAGGCCGCAAATGTAGATTTATAATACCTTGAAATCACAGGTTAAACCATGACCGGAAAAAGGCATGGCAGTGGTATGTTCTTTGCTAACAAACTGATTGAATAAAATTGCGAGGGTGGTGACGCGTATGGCAGCCGATGAAAAAAGGGAAAAAGACCCGAGGCAAGACGACTCCGACGAGGAAAATGAAGAAGGGCAGAGTAAAGATTCCGGCAAAAAAAAATCAAAACTCCCGCTGATCATCATTCTCGTTGTCGTTGTTCTTCTGGTCGCGGGAGGAGCAGCCGGTGCCTACTTTTTCTTCCTGAAGCCGAAGCCGCAAACCGCAGAGGCCAAGCCTGCCGTGCAGGAACAACCGAAAGTTACCATTTTTTACCCGATGGAGCCTTTCATCGTCAATCTCCTGGATAACGACTCGGAAAGATACTTGAAAGTCGCCATGCAGATGGAGCTCTCCGATCAGAAAACAGCCGATGAACTAAGGCGCTTAAATCCGATACTGCGTGATACGATTCTGGATCTGCTGACATCAAAAACCTATCGCGAGATGCTCGATCCTCTTGGCAAGCAGAGGCTGCGCGATGAAATAGCCACCAGAGTGAATATGATTCTTGAGCAAGGAAAAGGCAAAGTAAACAAGGTCTACTTTACTGAATTTGTCATTCAGTAAAGCCAGCTGACCCGAGGCGGGGATTCATGGCAAATATACTCTCTCAGGAAGAAGTCGATGCTCTGTTACGGGGAATTTCCGGCGGAGACATTGAAACAGAAGTAGAAGTTTATCACGAACCGGGGGCGATCATTCCCTACGATCTGACCAGTCAGGACAGGATAATCCGCGGGCGGATGCCTACGCTGGAGATGATCAATGAAAAGTATGCCCGTACCTTCCGGGCAACCCTATCTTCCATCTTGCGCAAAGTTATTTCAATTACCGCCGTGTCTGCCGACATGATCAAATTCGGCGAGTTTTTAAAAACTCTGCCTGTGCCCACCAGCCTTCATCTGTTTCGTATGGATCCGATGCGCGGGAACGCCATTTTCGTGGTTGAATCAAAGGTAATCTTTACGCTGGTGGATATTATTTTCGGTGGTACAGGCACTGAAGTCTTTAAGATCGAGGGGCGTGAATTCACCGCTATCGAAAGCAACCTGATCAAGAAGATTGTTTTGAGCGCCCTTGCCGATCTGGAGAAAAGCTGGAAGGCACTCATTGACCTGACTGTCAGCTACCAGAGGGCGGAGGTGAATCCTCAGTTTGCACAAATTGTCCCCCCCACTGACGTTGTCGTGGTGATGAATTTTGAGGTGGAAGTAGAGTACACCTCCGGCGTCATATCCATTTGTATTCCCTATGCAATGCTGGAACCGGTCAAGGAAAAACTCGCTGCAGGGTTCCAAAGTGAACAGCTTGAGGTGGACCGGGCCTGGAGCGGACGCTTCAAGGCGGGGCTGATGGAATCAAAAGTTGATATGATGGTGGAGTTGGGACGGGTTTCAATTTTAGGAAAGGACATTGCTAATCTGAAAACGGGGGATGTTATCCAGCTTGATCACTACGCGTCGGATCCACTGGAAATTTATGTGGAGGGGATCCCGAAATACAGAGGTTATCCGGGAATATTCAAAGGCAACAAAGCGGTTCAGATCTCTCAAATATTAACCGAAAAAGAGGATTTGGAATATGGAACAGAATGAAATTGATGAATTGATGAAAAGTGCGGCAGCAGCTAAAGAGGGGACCTCCGCTGCGGACGATAATCTGGGCTGGGACGATGTTAAAGAGGAAATGGAGCAGTCCTCGCATCCGGCAGAACAGAAAACGGAAGTATCCAGCGTTCATTTCGAAGAGCTGCAAAAAACCAAGCCGGACGGAAAGCCGAATATCAACATCGACTTCATCATGGATATTCCACTGACACTTACCGCGGAGTTGGGCAGAAGTAAAATGCTCATCAGCGAACTTCTTCAGCTGGGGCAGGGGTCAGTGCTGGAGCTTTCCAAGCTGGCGGGAGAGCCGATGGATATTTTTGTTAATCAACGTCTTATCGCGCGAGGCGAGGTTGTGGTGGTCAATGAGAAATTCGGCGTGCGCCTTACCGATATTGTTTCACCAGCCGAACGGGTCAATAAGCTGGGCTGAGAAAGATAAAGTATGGAAAATTTTTCACTGTTGTCCTCATTTCTGAAGATGATTTTCGCCCTCGCGGTTGTCCTGGGGTTGATGATCGGGGTCATGTATTTTGTGAAAAACTTTCTGCAGCGGCCCCTCCCTTCCGGCAATCAGCAGGATTTGATAAACATTCTTTATTCGAAATACCTCGGGCCGAAATCAAGCATCATGCTGATTGAAGTCATGGATCAGCTTATCGTTGTGGGCATTTCCGGCCAGCAGATGACTACCCTTGCCCATATTGACGACCCGCTGTTCGTCGAGAAAATAAAGACGAGAAACTCCGGTCAAAACATGTCTTTTTCAGGCGACAAAATATCAAAACTGCTCGCTATGGCAGGGTTTTCGACGAGTAAAAAAACAGACGGGTCCGGAAAATGAGAAAACTTGCCGGTATCATCTTATTAATTACTGCCGCTGCGGGCATTCTGGTCGTCGTGATGGTGCAGCCAGTCTGGGCGGCAAAGCCTTTCTCTCTTCCCAATGTGAACCTGACGCTCAGTGGGGGAACGACCGAGCCGGAAAAGATTCAATCACTGATTCAACTGGTCATCCTGCTGACGATTCTGACGCTGGCACCGGCCATTTTGCTGATGGTCACGTCTTTTACAAGAGTGGTCATTGTCCTGTCGCTGGTGCGCAATGCCATGGGGACTCAGCAGATGCCTCCGAATCAGGTGATTGTAGGACTGGCTCTGTTTTTGACATTTTTTATCATGTCGCCGGTGATCAGCCGGGTTAATACCGAAGCGCTTACACCGTACTATGAGGAGCAAATATCCGGTGAAACGGCGATGGACAGAGCCGTCGTGCCGGTGAAGGAATTCATGCTCAGGCAGGTGCGGGAAAAGGATCTGGCCCTCTTTATGAAAATTTCCGGTGAGGAGCGTGCGGCTAAACCCGAAGATGTTTCATTGTCAGCTCTGGTGCCGGCATTTGTCATCAGCGAGCTCAAAACCGCCTTTCAAATCGGTTTTATGATTTACCTGCCCTTTCTGATTCTGGATATGGTGGTGGCCAGTGTCCTTTTGTCCATGGGGATGATGATGCTGCCGCCGATTATGGTCAGCCTTCCGTTTAAGCTTCTTCTATTTGTCCTGGTGGATGGCTGGCATCTGATCGTCGGATCTCTGGTAAAGAGTTTCCATTAAGCGGGGAGAACGATTAATGACACCCGATATAGTCATGGGGTTGATGGCCGAAACAATCAAGACAACGCTCCTGGTCGCGGCACCGATGTTGATTGTGGGGTTGATTATCGGCGTGCTCATCAGTTTATTTCAGGCTGTGACGCAGATACAGGAGATGACGCTGGTGTTCGTGCCGAAAATCGTGGGAGTTTTAATTACATTGGTTGTCGCCCTGCCGTGGATGCTTGGACTGTTGATCAATTTCACTCATAAATTGTTCGCCAGTATTCCCATGTACGTCAAATGACATGACGCGGACGTTGTCATGAAAACAGTAAAGCCGGGAGCCAAGATAAATGACATTGCCTTTCCTGTCTGCAGATCATCTCGAGTCTTTTATTCTCGTACTTGTTCGGGTCAGTGCGATCATCGTTGTTATCCCTGTTCTTTCTGAAAAGAATGTTCCCGTTATGATCAAGGCGGGCCTGGCCGTCATCGTCAGCGTGGTCATTTTCCCGCTGGTCGCCGGCACGGTGCCTTGAAGGAAAAACTATCACCTGTTTCATCTGATTACTCTGATAGCCGGGGAGGTCCTCATCGGGCTTACCATAGGCTTTACCGCACGCCTTCTTTTTGCCGCGATTCAGATTGCCGGAGACATCATCGGCTTTCAGATGGGCTTTGCCGTGGCGAACGTGATCGATCCCATGAGCGAGCAGAGTGTCTCTATTATCACACAGCTTAAGTATCTGATCGCCATGTTGCTTTTTATTACCGTCAACGCGCACCACTTATTTTTTCTGGCCATCATTCAAAGCTACCAGTTTGTCGCGCCGCTGAGTTTTCATTTTTCTCCGAATCTGATGCAGTTTATTTTTATCACATCCAAAGAAATGTTTGTCATCGGCCTGAAAATAGCCGCGCCTTTAATGGCCGTGATGATCTTTACCAATGTCGCACTGGGTGTCGTGGCGCGCACCGTGCCGCAAATGAATATTTTCATTGTAGGCTTCCCTCTGCAGATATCCATGGGGCTCATTTTCATCGGGCTGACCGCACCTGTATTTATACGCATGACTCAGGCGCTTTTCAATTCTTTGGAAGGAAAGATAATTTCCGCCCTGCGGCTGATGTGAATGTTGTCCATATAGCGTAAAGATAAGAGCCGGGCTTCACAACCAGGCCTTGTCGCGCCGCTGAGAAATCAACAGCGGATGGAATGAAGGAAAAAATAATATGGCGGAAAACGACGATCAGGAACGAACTGAACAGGCAACAACGAAACGGCGCGAAGAGGCACGCGAAAAAGGCCAGGTAGCCCGTTCGCAGGAAGTGGTTTCCGTCGGGATTCTGGTGGCCGGTCTTATTTTCTTCTACTTCGGCGGCCAGACGATGATCACCAGGACACTTGATTTGATGGGCTGGATACTTGGGCGAGCCGGCAGCGCGGATCTCACTCCCGACAGTGTCAGAGCAATTCTCATCAGCTGTATTTTTAAAGGTTTCGGTATTCTTTTTCCCCTGATTATTGCCGTATTGATTGCGGCAGTTCTGGGCAATGTCCTGCAGTTCGGCTTTTTGTTTACCGGCGAGAGTTTACAACCGAAAATCGACAAAATCAGTCCGGTCAAAGGATTTAAAAGGCTTTTTTCTCTGCGTTCACTTGCCGAACTGCTCAAGGGGATCCTAAAGGTATGTATTATCAGTTTTGTGGCATATCTCATGATCAGCAAAGAGTTCGGCAATCTTTTTTTGCTCAACAGTCAATCAACCTGGGGCACCTTTATCTACATAGGAGGTGTCTGCTTTAAAATACTTTTAGCGATGACGATCGTCTTGGTATTTCTGGCGGCGCTCGATTACGCCTATCAGCGCTGGGAATACGAAAAGAGTCTGAGGATGACAAAGCAGGAAATAAAAGACGAGTTCAAAAATACGGAAGGAGATCCGCTCATTAAAGCCAGAATCAGGCGAATTCAAAGAGAAATGGCACATCGGCGCATGATGGCGGAAGTGCCCAAAGCCGATGTGGTCATTACCAACCCGACACACCTGGCTGTTGCCATCAAATATTCACCGGATAAAATGGCGGCACCGGTCGTCGTGGCCAAGGGCGCTGATTATATTGCTGAAAAGATAAGAGACATAGCCAGGGAAAATGATGTGCCCATTATCGAGGACAAACCTCTGGCACAGGTATTGTATAAGTTAGTTAAAGTAAATGCGATGGTGCCGGAATCTCTCTACAAGGCGGTGGCGGAAGTTCTGGCATTTGTCTACGAACAGAAAAAGATTAAGATATTCGGATAAACTATATGGCTGAACCACAGGCAAGCACAGGCACAAACGCATTTTTAGAGTCGGCAAGGTCAAGCTCGGCGATGATTGCGATGGGTGTCATCGCAATTCTCATGGTCATGATCCTGCCCATACCGACCTTTTTACTGGATATTTTGCTATCCTTCAGCATCGCGATTTCCATCATCATTTTGTTGATGTCTATGTACGTTTTAAAGCCTCTGCAGTTTTCTGTGTTTCCGTCAGTCCTGCTTATGGTGACGCTGTTGAGGCTTTCGCTTAACGTTGCCTCGACGCGGCTGATTCTTTTGCATGGAAATGAGGGGACCCAGGCTGCGGGCCAGGTGATTCAATCTTTCGGAACTTTTGTCGTCGGCGGGAATTATGTCGTCGGCATGGTCGTTTTCTTAGTGCTGGTACTCATTAATTTTATTGTCATCACCAAAGGCGCGACGCGTATTGCAGAAGTGTCGGCCCGTTTCACTCTCGATGCCATGCCGGGAAAGCAGATGAGCATCGATGCAGACCTCAATGCGGGGCTCATTTCAGACAACGATGCCAGGCGCAGACGTGCCGAGATTGAACAGGAGTCCAATTTTTACGGGGCAATGGACGGTGCCTCGAAGTTTGTCCGCGGCGACGCGATCGCGGGCATACTGATCGTTCTTATTAATATTATCGGCGGTTTGATTATCGGTGTCTTGCAAAAAGGCATGCCGGTAGTGGAAGCGGCCCGGAACTACACATTGTTGACGGTCGGTGACGGTCTGGTGACGCAGGTGCCGGCCCTCATCGTCTCGACAGCCGCAGGAATTCTGGTTACCAGAACATCGACAACCGCGGAGCTCGGTGACGAGGTTAAATCCCAGGTCTTCACGCAGCCCAGAGCGATTGCCACGGCTGCCATTATGCTGTTTGTGTTTGCCCTGATTCCGGGGATGCCCAAAATTTCATTTATACTGATTGCGGCGCTTGCCGGCATTGTCGCCTATCGCGTGGTGAAGAGCATTGCGCGTAAAAAGATAGAAGATGATAAAATCGAAGCCGAAGAAGAGGCACCGGCCAGAGAAGTCGATGTGGTGGCTCCGCTCGATGCTATGGGGCTCGAAGTCGGCTATACGCTCATACCGCTGGTTGACGCAGCGCAGGGGGGAGAACTGCTTCAACGTATCAAGTCGCTGCGTCGCCAGCTGGCTTCAGAAATGGGCTTCATCATGCCGGCAATCCATATCAGAGACAATCTGAAGCTGAAGCCCGATGAATACACGGTGATGCTGAAAGGTGTGGAAATCGCCCGCGGTTCAATAATGATGGGATATCACCTGGCCATTTCCGCCGACGAGACAGACGCTTCAATTAAAGGTGTAGCAACTAAAGAACCGGCTTTCGGACTTCCCGCTGTTTGGGTGACAGACAGGGAAAAAGACGCGATTATGGCCAAAGGCCATGTCGTGGTTGACCCGGCCACGGTCATAACAACCCACCTGACAGAGCTTACCAAAACCTATGCCGACGAGTTGCTGGGCAGGCAGGAAGTGCAGTCGCTGGTGGACAATCTCGAGCAGCTCTACCCGCGGGTGATTAAGGAGATCGTTCCCAAGGTTGTTCCGCTCAACATTTTGCACCGCGTCCTGCAGCGCCTGCTGCGCGAGCGGATTTCCATCCGTGATTTGCTGGCCATTATAGAAACTCTTGGCGAATACGTACCCATGACGAAAAATGCCGATATCCTGACCGGCTACGTAAGGCAGGCACTGGGGCGTGCCATCACGCGCCAGTATCAGGATAAAGAGGGGAACATCACGGTGATGATCATGTCCCCGGATATTGAGGACAAGATCAGTCGCTCCATTTCCCACACCGAATACGAATCCTTTGTTTCTCCGGACCCGAATGTCGTCAAGAAGATGGTGGCAAGCCTCCATAAGATGGCCACTACTTTCACCGCCAGCGGACTGCAGCCCATCGTTCTGTGCTCGCCGGAAACCAGGATCCATTTCCGTAAGATTCTGGAAAAGCTGCTGCCTAACGTGGTTATTCTGGCGCACAACGAAATATCACGTGAAACAAATGTCAAGTCTCTGGGGATAGTAGAGTAGCCATATGCAAGTAAAGCGTTATGAAGTCGAATCAATACTGGAGGCCATGAGCAGGATTAAAAAAGATCTGGGGCCTGACGCCATTGTGCTTTCCACGCGAAAAATAAAAAAAGGGAAGGTTGAGATGCTTGAGGTCATGGCGGCCCGCGATGAAAACACTCAGCCGATGGCACGCTGCGAAAAACCGTCCGCGCCGCTTCATTACGGTGGTGCCGTCAGGGATGGCAAGGTGGACGAAATGGCGCAGATTCTCCGCGAGTTTAAGGAAATCAGAGATTCCATTATTGCCTGCCAGAGGCAAAATACGCTGGCGGGGGAATTGGCCGAAATACGCGAAACCATCAGTTCATTTTTTGATGCACTGGGAATGCGTGGTCGGAAAATACCCCAGGATGTAAGCTCTAAACTGTATCTGAAACTTTTGGGGAAAGGTTTTTCGCGCGCCGGCGCCTGCCGTATTGTGGATGAGCTCAGGCGTTGCGGCAATCAGGATTACTTGAAAAACGAGGCCGCGGCCCTGTCAGCCGCCGCCGAATATATCGGTAATACACTCACCGTGGCGAAAAAAAACGAACCTGGCGCCAGAATCAGAATGTTTGTGGGTCCGCCCGGCGTAGGCAAAACAACTACACTGGCCAAGCTGGCCGCGCGCTTCTCGATCGGGGAGGGGAAAAAGACCGGTCTTATTACAGTCGATGATTGTCGCATCGCGGCAGCCGAACAGCTTGGCGCCTATGCGCGCATCATGGGTTTGCCGCTTCTGACGGCATCTACAAAAGAATCTTTTGCAAAAGCGGTGGAAAAGTTATCCGACAGGGATGTCATTCTTGTGGACACGCCCGGTCGCGCCCTGCCCGATGACGGATATTTAAACCATTTGCGAAAGGCTATGCCCGGTCATTTCATAGAAAAGAATTTGCTGATAAACGCGACCGGCAATGAAGATTATCTGAAAAATATTTTGACAGGTTATGAGCATCTGGACCCCAACAATCTCATTATCACCAAGGTTGACGAATCCAGGCGCTGCGGCATGCTCTACGACATGATATGCGGAGCAAAAAAACCGGTCCGTTATGTTACTTTCGGACAGAATGTGCCTCAGGACATTGACGATGCGACCCCGGAGATGATGGTGTCACTGATGCTGGATGGCAGCATGTCCTTAGCCGGCAAGCGGACGGTATATCCGGTTTTATACAAGGAGCGAGATGAAGGTGGATCAGGCGGAGATGTTGCGGGAAATTAAAAAGAAAGAAGAGTTTGCTCAAATACCGCGGAAGCCGGCACAGCGTGAAGGGAGCCGCAGCGATGTGCGGGTGCTTTCCGTAACCAGCGGCAAAGGCGGTGTCGGTAAAACGAACATCGCGGCCAATCTCGCCTATCTGCTGGCGAAGAAGCGCAAGAAAATGCTGGTTCTCGACGCTGATGCCGGACTGGCCAACATTGACGTAATTCTCGGAATAAATCCCCGCTATAATTTGTCACATGTTTTGAGTGGCGAAAAGACGATCACGGAAGCTCTCGTGGAGGGGCCCGGTGGTATCAGAATATTACCGTCAGCATCGGGGCTGCCGGAAATGACCGACCTCTCACGCGGTCAGAAGCTGACACTTATCGACGAACTGAACACATTGAACTCTGAAGTGGATTGCATGTTGATTGACACGGGTGCGGGCATTTCTTCAAATGTCATGTATTTTAACATGGCGGCCAAAGAGATCATTGTTGTGGCGACTCCGGAGCCGACATCACTTACGGATGCCTATGCGTTGATTAAAGTTCTCTATCAACGCCATGCCAAGAGACGTTTCCGCCTGATTGCCAACATGGTGAAAAACGCGGCGGAAGGAAAAGAAATATATTCGCGTCTGGCGCGTGCAAGTGATCATTTCCTGAATTTAACTATTGAATATTTAGGCCATATCGTATTAGATGAAAAGGTCAATGGGGCGGTCCGGCAGCAGAAAGCTTTTG
>CAYWRV010000002.1:0-31542 GCA_964460865.1 uncultured Smithella sp.
CTAAAGGGAGGCGTTTTTTGGCAAGGTATACTGATTCTTCATGCAGATTGTGTCGGCGCGAGGGCTTAAAGCTTTTTTTGAAAGGCGATCGTTGTTATTCGGAGAAATGTTCCTTTGAGAGAAGAGGCTATGCTCCCGGAGACCATGGGCAATCCCACAGAAAGCAGAACTCGGACTATGGCATCCAGCTGCGGGAAAAGCAAAAGCTCAAAAGAATGTACGGCCTTTTGGAAAAACAGTTCCATGGCTATTTTGTGCGTGCCGATCGACAGAAGGGCATTACCGGTACTAATTTACTGCTGATGTTGGAGAGAAGGCTCGACAACATGGTGTTTCGCCTGGGTTTTGCCAATTCCAGAGTAGAGGCCAGGCAGCTGGTGAGCCACAGGCATTTTATGGTCAACGGCAAAACCGTCAATATACCTTCATATCTTTTAAAGGCGGGCGATGAAATAACTGTCAGGGAAAGTTCCCGAAAGATAAACCGTATGCTGGAAGCGATGGAAACGGTCGCGAGACGCGGGATTCCGCCCTGGCTGGAACTGGATAAAGACAACTTCAAGGCAACAGTTAAACTGCTTCCGACACGCGAAGATTTGACCATACCGGTCCAAGAGCAGCTTATCGTTGAGCTTTATTCAAAATAAACAATTACAGTATTCACTAAACCAGCTTGAAAATGGGGTTAATTATGCAAAGAAACTGGTCGAGTTTGATCCGTCCCAAGCGTGTTGATGTAGATGAAGCTACTCATACGCGGTTTTACGGAGAATTTACAATTCAGCCCTTGGAAAGGGGATTCGGTATAACTCTGGGCAACGCATTGAGGAGAGTTCTTTTATCTTCCATCCAGGGTGCCGCCATCATCTCGGTAAAAATAGACGGAGTGTTGCACGAATTTACAACGATTCCCGGGATTAAAGAAGATGTCACGGATATTATCTTAAACCTCAAAGGCGTTCGCTTCAAGCTTGGTTCGGCGGACACGAAGAATGTGTCACTTGATGTTACAAGAACCGGAGCGGTGACGGCGGCGGATATTGTTACGGACGGCACGGTAGAGGTCCTCAATCCCGATCATTACATCGCGACAATATCAGGAGGGGGCGTCCTGAAAGCGGAAATGGTCGTAAAAACGGGCAAGGGTTATTTGCCGGCTAAAAAGGAACTGGAGCCTGATCAGCCGGCCGGTACCATCAATACCGATGCGATTTTTTCACCCATAAAAAAAGTTAATTATGTCGTGTCTCATGCCCGGGTCGGGCAGATTACGGACTATGACAAGCTGGTCATGGAGATCTGGACCGACGGCAGTATCGTTCCGGCCGATGCCATGGCTTATGCGGCGAAGATACTCAAGCAGCAGCTTGATGTTTTCATTAACTTCGAGGAATTTGAAGAAGAAGAAGAGGTTGTGCAGGCGCCGGAGAGTGAACCCGGAAACTTGAATGAGATTCTGGCGCGCTCCGTCGAAGATCTTGAATTGTCCGTGCGCTCCGCCAACTGTCTGAAGAACGCAGGGATCAACACCATCGGAGAACTGGTGCGGCGCACGGAAGCGGACATGCTCAAGACGAAGAATTTCGGGCGTAAGTCATTGTCTGAACTCAAAGACATTCTCAGCGAATACGGTCTGGTTTTCGGCATGAAACTGGATGAAGAATCCTGAATAGAGGCACCAAAACATTAAGGAATAATTATCGGTCGTAAGGTTTGACAGCCAGGAAAGGAAAATCTCAAAATGCATCACGGTAAGGCGGGAAGAAAACTGGGACGGACATCCAGTCACCGGGAAGCCATGTTCCGGAATATGGTAACATCTATAATAAAGCACGAAAGCATCCGCACCACGGATACCATCGCCAAGGAGCTGCGCAAGCTGGCGGACAATATGGTCACCCTTGGCAAGAGAGGGGATCTGCATGCCAGGAGACAGGCGCTGGCGATTGTGAGGGACCGGCAGGCGGTGGACAAGCTCTTTGGTGAGCTCGCCGGACGCTTTCGTGATCGTGCCGGTGGCTATACGCGCATCGTGAAAGTCGGCTACCGCTTCGGCGACAACGCGCCGGTGTCAATTATTGAATATCTCCCCGACGAGCAGAAAAAAGAAAAGGCGAGGCCGAAAAAAAAGGACAAGAAAGACCAGTAGGGATTTCTGTTACGGGTGACAAAAAGGCAGGATGAGTATCCTGCCTTTTTTGTGGTTGTTTTTTTAACCGAAGAATGTAATGCTTTGCCGGTCAGACGGTTGCAGACAACATTACTGTGTGAAACGTATTATCTGTTTTATAAATCTTTGGGTGTTTTAACTGTTTGAAGTGGAGGAATTGACCATGGCAGAAAAAAAGATTGGTGAAGTAGTTAAATTTTTTGCCAAGCCGTCCGTGGCTGCGGTACACATCACTGAGGGCGACCTGCAGGTTGGTGACACTGTGAAATTCTCCGGTCATACGACGGAATTTACCGATGTGATCCAGTCCATGGAGGTGGACAACAAACCGGTGCAAAAAGCGACGGTCGGCCAATCCATCGGCATGAAGGTCTCCGACCGGGTGCGACCGGGCGACGAGGTATTTAAAGTTACAGCAGACTGATCAGGAACCGGCCGGCTGTGCCTTTTCACACCGGCCGGCCATAACCCGTCTTTTGTTTTGGGCTTGTTTTTCTTAATTTCCCCGGTATTGACAAATAACATATTGTGACGCCGGTATGGCCGGGGTTTTATGTCCCGTTGTGACGGCGGATTGAATAAAATTTTGTGCAAAAAGGAGTTTCCATGGAAAGCAAGATTGCCGCGGCGCTTCGCCTGAAGTATGAACCGGTTGCCCTTTTGTGGTCCGACGAGAAGCCCGAAGGGGCCATGCAGTTTGCCGAGGGCAAGTGGGGCTGCGTGATGTGGCTTGTTGCATCGGCTGCCAAAGGAAAAACCGCTGTGGCCGACATCAAGACCTTCGGATGTTTCGGCGGGGGTGTGGGCTTGGGCTTCGGCAATCAGTATAAAAATTTTCCAGGCGGTGAAGAGGGTTTTTGCCATTTTCTGTCCTCCGGCAATGCCTCTCGTCCCGGCGGCGCCGAGACGGCCGAGCAGCTCAGAGCCTTCATGACGAAAGAAAGCCATGAAAATTTTCTCCACGGCGAGCGCTATATCAATACACCTGAAAATGTCCGCAAATTTATCGACTCGCTGCCGATTACCGAGATACCGGCCAGATATGTCGTCTTTAAGCAATTATCGGCCGTTGATTTGGATCGGGAAAAACCGCAGACGATTATTTTTTTTGCCGATCCGGACCAGTTTTCCGCTCTGACCGTCTTGGCAAATTACGGCCGGGGCGACAATGAAAATGTTATCATCCCCTATGCCGCCGGTTGCCAGGCCATCGGCATTTATGCCTATCGTGAAGCGCAATCAGCCCGGCCCCGGGCCGTGGCGGGGCTTACGGATCTTTCCGCCCGTCTGTATATCCGTAAACAGCTGGGTGAGGCTGATTTGCTGACCTTTGCCGTTGCCTTTGCCCTTTTTGAGGAAATGGAAAATAATGTTTCCGGCTCTTTCCTGGAGCGCCCCACGTGGCAGGCCCTTGTTGCGTCCAAGTGAAGATTGCACAGTTTTGATTTTAAACAGTGCGGGATGAAATGGCTGACAACGAGCAAGCACGCTGCTGTATGGCGACGCCTTCAGCAGGGGCCGGCAGCCACCGATCATGTTATATTTTGCCGGGGCCGCGCATCAGCGTTTATACAAAACCATTGCCTCTGAAAAGAAGTTGTGATATTTTCGGTCTCGTGGTCTCGGTCTGTACAAAAATGCATCGGCGGCGGGGGCTCTGCATGAAGATACGCGTGTTGGGGTGCCACGGTTCACAACTTCCTCATTTCAATACCACCAGTTTCCTCATTGAAGACAATATCCTTGTCGATGCCGGGACCGTGACCACGGTGCTGACGCTTAAAGAGCAATTGTGTATTGATTATATTTTCATTACGCATGCGCATCTCGATCACGTGCGCGATATCGTGTTTCTTGCCGACAATCTCTACTATGCAAAGCGGAAAAAACCTTTGACCGTGGTCAGCAGCAGAGGGATTATCGGTAATCTCCGCCGTCATCTATTCAACAATGTAATCTGGCCTGATTTTACGAAAATCCCTACGGCGGCCGCGCCGATGCTGAAATTCCAGGCCGTAACGCCGGGGAGGAAAACCAGGTTCGGTGACTTTCAGGTGAGAGCCCTGAAGCTTGAACACACGGTGGAAAGCCTCGGCTTCCTCATAGAAACCGAAAAGAAAGCGGTTTTGTTTCTTGGCGACACGGGGCCCACGGAAGAAGTGTGGAAAACAGCCGCTTCCGTCACGGGCCTGAAGGCGATATTTGTGGAAACTTCACTGCCGGCCGGCATGCAGGAATCGGCGGACAAGACGGGCCATCTCACGCCGATCACCCTTGCCGCCGAGTTGAAAAAAATGAACGGAATCAAGCCGGATATTTATATTCATCACATGAAACCCCAGCATGCCCGCACTATCCGTCGCGAAATCATTTCCCTCCGGGATAAAAAAATTCATATCGTCAAAGACGCGCAGATTATTCGTCTGTAAGATGCCGGACCTCCGATGAAGAAATTCGATCCAGCTGCCTATCTTGCCGGCCTTAACATAAATGAGATGCGCTTCGGCCTGGAGGCCGTGACCGCGCTTCTCGAGCGTTTCGGTACTCCCCAAAACGCACTGAGAACAATTCTTGTGGGAGGAACCAACGGCAAGGGCTCCACGGCGGCCCTGATCGCATCCGTCCTTAAAGAAGAAGGCTACAGGGTGGGTCTGTACACCTCTCCCCATCTGGTTGATGTGCGTGAAAGAATCGTCATCGGCGGGAAGAAAATACCTCTTAAAGAATTCTCCTCAATATTGGCCCGGATCAGGGATGAAGCGCCGCTTCCTGTGACCTACTTCGAGGTTCTGACGGCTGCGGCCCTGATTTATTTTCAGAGCCGGCGGGTCGATATCGCCGTGATGGAAGTCGGTCTGGGCGGAAGGCTTGATGCGACCAATGTGTGCCGTCCGGAAGTTTCCATAATTACCAACATCGGTCTGGAGCACACGAATTATCTGGGAAAAACCATTGCCTCAATTGCCGCGGAAAAAGCCGGGATAATCCGGCCCGGCGGAGTGTGCATTACCGGTGCCTCTCAAAATAAAGCTCTGGAGGTGATCTCTTCTGTTTGTCGACGTAACAGAGCGAAGCTGTACCGCCTCGGGCATGACTTCAAAATAGTCAGGCGCGGCGAGCGTGAGGCGGATTATCCGGGAATCAAGCGCCGGATTAAAGCACTCAGGCTTTCTCTGCGGGGATTTCACCAGTGGTCCAATGCCGCGCTGGCGCTGGCCACGCTGGAAATATTGCACGAAAAGGGATTTGCCGTCACGGACAGGGCGGTCGGCAGGGGACTGGAAAAAACACGCTGGGAGGCACGCCTGGAGATTCTGAACCGGCATCCCCTTTTTATTCTGGACGGAGCCCATAACCCGCCGGGCGTTGCCGCTCTCTTACGTGCACTTGAGTATGATTATCCCGGTCGCAGGCCGATCCTTATTTTTGCTGCGCTCACGGATAAAGATTATCGCAGGATGCTGCAAAAGATCGTGCCTCGGGCGGCCGCCGTCATTTTGCCGCCGCTTAAGTCAGAGCGTGCCGTCAGCACCGGCGAGCTGGCCGGGATCGTAAAAAGTCTGGGTGGGAAAGCCCTTGTGGTGCCGGGTGTTCGTCAGGCTGTCGCTGCCGCTTTCTCGCAGGCGGGCGAAGATGACATGATTTTGGCGGCAGGCTCACTTTATCTGGCCGGCGAGATAAAACAGTCATTTCCACAAACATCTTCTTGTGATAAGGCTTAACGCAAAAATTAAGGCTGAAAAAAGGTGACTTTGGTTTGCTGATTAAAATTCAACATCATTACCTTTGGCTTGCGATCGCCACTGTGGTGCTTTTTTGTTCAATTCCGTGCGGGGCTGAGGATTTGAAGTTGCCGTCGGAGTCTGAGGTGAAAATCGAGGCGGACAATCTCTCATACGACAATGAAAGGGATGTATACGCGGCAACCGGAAATGTCATTATTTACTATGGTGGAGGCACACTGACGGCCGAGAAAGTGGAATATGACCGCAAAAACAATCTGGCCACGGCTGAAGGCGGCGCTTTTCTGAAAATGGACGAGGATACGCTGGCGGGCGAAAAAATCGTCGTTAACCTGGAAGACAAAACCGGTGTGGCCTACCACTCCAGAATCTTTTATGCGCGCAATCATTTCTTCATCTCAGGGGAGCGTATCGAAAAAACGGGGGAGAACACCTACACCATCGAGCAGCCGGTCGCGACGACCTGCGACGGAGATAATCCCGACTGGCAAATAGCCGGCAGCTCCATGAGTGTTACACTGGAAGGATACGGATGGATGAAGCACGCGCGCTTTATGGCCAAAGGCCTGCCCGTGTTATATACGCCCGCGGTTGCCTTCCCGGCCAAGACCAGACGTCAGACGGGACTGCTCCTACCCTACCTTTCCCATTCAAAAAACAAAGGCGGCCTCGATGTTGAGATTCCTTTTTTCTGGGCGATATCCCCCCAACTGGATGCCACCTTTTATCCCCGTTTCATTGAAAAAAGAGGATTTCAGGGAGGGCTGGAATTTCGCTACTTCGCCGGTTCGTCCTCCTGGGGCACACTCTATGGCGATTTCATGGCGGACCGCAAGCATGTTTTCGAAACAGGCCCCGAAGGTCTTCCCAGGGATTGGCAGCAAACACACAAGCGCTGGTCTTATTATTTGAATCATTATACGGAACTTGATTCCCAGTTTTATTTACGCACCGATCTGCGCCGCGTTTCCGACCACTGGTATTTTCGCGATTTTGATTCTCATAACTACTATTTGAGCAATTACTCGGCCACGGAGGACGATCCGTTCAGAAAAGTTCCTTTCCAGGCTAATGCCTCTTTGCCGCATCTGGAGTCCACCGCACGCGTGTTCAAGGGCTGGGATAATTTTAACCTGATGGGGCGTATCGGTTACCGCGATGATTTTTCCACACTCACAAACAGCCGCACCATACAGCAGTATCCCGAAGTAATTTTCACCGGTATCAGACAGCCGCTTTTTTCCACACCGGTTTATTTTGAGTTTGCCGGCACCTATGATTATTTCTACCGCGGCGAAGGGAGGAAGGGGCACTACATGGACATCGCCCCTTCCGTGTCCATGCCTTTGAACATTTTTGATTTTATGAAAATAACGCCCCGGCTGACCGTCCATGAGATACTGTGGTATGCAAACCGTGAAAAAAGCGGATATGACACGGGCCGGCGCGGCGATGCCAGGACACTCATAAACGCAGGCTTCAATGCCTCGAGCAGATTGTTCCGTATCTATGATGTCAATGCTTTAGGGTGGGGTAAAATACGTCATGAAATCATGCCGGAGGTGGTTTATTCCTACATTCCCGACGTGCGTCGGGATATGATACAGCAATGGGACGAAACGAGCAGCTCCTGGATATGGCGTGATCCGATTCCCGATTATCTGCCACGCCTGAGCTCCATGCTCGATCCCTTCACGGCTTTGGATTCAGATGATGTCGACGCCTTGAGAGAGGAAAACGCGGTGGGTTGGGCTCTGACCAACGCGATTACAACACGCCACAGAAGTGAGGCCGGAGATCTTACCTATAACGAAATGCTGCGCTTCAAGCTGTTCCAGACGTTCGATATCAATGAAGCAAAAAGAAACACGACCTGGTCAGGGCCGAAAAGGCGCCCTTTTTCCGATATCGGGATCGAGTTTGACTTTCGGCCGCACCGGTATGTGTCGTTTGCGGCCCGCAACAGATATAGCCCCTACAACGGCTGGAAAGAGATGAATTATGATCTGGGGCTTAACGACTGGCGCGGCGACAGCCTTATTTTCGGCTACCGCTATACCAGGGACACAGTTGAGTCGATCAACGCTGATTTGAAAGCGGCCATCACCGAACGGCTGAGCGCAAGACTGGTCTTGAGCTATGATCGGCTCCGCCGCCGCAATATTGAAAGCACAGTGGGGTTTATGTATAACCACCAGTGCTGGGGGCTGGGAGCGGATTACACCAAAACGCACGACGACCAGAGGGTGATGATTAAGATATCTCTGGCCGGCCTGGGCATGCTCCGGATATGATTAAGCATTATTCGTACGCTCGTAGCGGATGATGAGCGCGTTTTTGCGGGGGTTCCCCGCGCTTGATTTAAATATTTTTCTTGACAAAATGAAGCAAGTTGCATAAGTTTCATTTTTAATTTTTTAAGGGAAGTGATGGTTTTGATATGAAGACGTTCTCACCAAAAGCAGAAGAGGTTAAGCACGACTGGTACGTGGTCGACGCCTCCGGCAAAGTGCTCGGAAGGCTCGCCAGCGAGATCGCCATTCGTTTACGCGGCAAGCACAAGGCCATCTACGCGCCGCATGTCGATACGGGTGATTTTATTGTTGTTGTCAACGCTGAGAAAGTCGCGCTGACCGGTAAAAAACTTGCCGACAAAATTTACTACTCTCATTCCGGTTATCCCGGTGGTTTGAAAGAAATCGCAGCCGGTAAAATGCTGGCGGAAAAGCCGGAAAATTTAATACGCATCGCGGTGGCCGGCATGCTTCCTAAAAACAGCCTCGGCCGGAAAATGCTGAAAAAGCTTAAAGTTTACTCTGGAAACGCTCATCCGCATGAGGCCCAGTGCCCGCAGGCGTGGGCGATGTAATTGCCGGAAAATATTTTTTATTCAACTTGGAGAACTCATGACACAAGAACGTTTTTACGCAACAGGCAAAAGAAAAAGAGCCATCGCCCGTGTCTATATGAAGCCGGGCAGCGGCAACATTGTGGTCAACAAAAGAAGCTTTGAGGAATACTTTCCCCGCCCCAGTCTGAAGATGGTCATCCGCCAGCCCCTGGAAATAACCGGCAAAAACAATCAGTTCGACTTCTACATCAACGTTGCCGGCGGCGGCGTTGCGGGCCAGGCGGGTGCGGTGAAACACGGCATTTCCAAGGCCCTCCTTGCCGCGGATGCGGATTTACGGACTGTTTTGAAAAAAGCCGGCTTCCTGACGCGGGACGCCCGCGTTGTCGAAAGAAAAAAATACGGGCAGCCCGGTGCGCGAAAGAGATTCCAATTTTCCAAACGTTAATGATCAGGGGGGCTTTCAAGCCCCCTTTTTTTTGGGGGAGGAGTTTTTATGAAAATTAAAACAGCGGTATTCGGGGCGAGCGGTTACACCGGCCAGGAACTGATCAGGATCCTGTCACACCACCCGGAGGCCGAACTGACGGCCATCACATCGCGACGCTACGCGGGCGTGCCGGTGGCGAAAGTCTTTCCATCTTTGGCCGGTTTCACGTCGCTTGCCTATGTTGACGCGTCACCGCAGGAGATTGCCCGGAGCTGCGATATCGTTTTTCTTGCCCTGCCCCACGGGGTGTCCATGGAGATTGCGCCGGCCTTTATGGAGGCAGGCAAAAAAGTTGTCGACCTTTCCGCCGATTACCGTCTGCGCGACCTGGCCTTGTATGAAAAGTGGTATACCACCCACACAAGCGCCGATCTCATCGGGAGGGCGGTTTACGGTCTTCCCGAGCTGTACCGCCGGCAGATACGCGAGGCGGCCCTTGTTGCCAATCCCGGCTGTTATCCGACCAGCGTTATTTTGGGACTGGCGCCTCTTTTGAAAAGCAACCTCATCGAGACCGGCTCCATTATCGCCAATTCCGCCTCCGGTGTGAGCGGCGCCGGGCGTGACCCGGTTGTCGGATCATTGTTTTGCGAGGTGGACGGGGGCTATAAAGCCTATAAGGTGGGCAATCACCGCCACACGCCGGAAATCGAGCAGGAGCTGTGTGCGCTGGCGGGCGAGCAGTTTCCGGTTACCTTCACGCCCCATTTGCTGCCGGTGAAAAGAGGCATCTTAAGCACAATTTACGCAACCCTTAAGCGTGACATCTCCACGGTTGAGCTACGGGATATCTGTGCCTCCTTCTACCAAACCGAAAAATTCGTGCGCCTTCTGCCGGCGGGCGATATTCCCAATATTTCGTCGGTCTGCGGGTCAAACTACTGCGACATCGGGGTGGTCTGTGATGCCAGAACCAACCGCGTCATTGTCCTTTCCGCTATCGATAATCTGGTCAAGGGAGCGGCCGGACAGGCGGTGCAGAATATGAATATTATCTTCGGACTGCCGGAAGAGAGCGGACTGGCGGCAGTGCCGGTTTACCCATGATGAAGGATTCCAGATGAGCCAGAAAATATATAATACGAAAACGAGGCGCAAGGAAGTTTTCAAACCCCTTAAGGAAGGTGCGGTAGGGATGTATGTCTGCGGCATAACAGCTTATGATGTCTGCCATATCGGGCATGCACGCGCTGCGGTTGTTTTTGACGTTATTTTCCGCCACTTTAAAGCAAGCGGCTACCGGGTGACGTATGTAAAAAACTACACCGATATCGACGACAAAATCATTGAGCGGGCCAACCGCGAGGGTATGACCACACAGCAATTGAGCGAGCGTTACATACGTCTGCATGACGAGGACATGGCCGCGCTTAATGTTTTGACACCCACCGTTACGCCTAAAGCCACCGACCATATGGAGGAAATGATCTCCATGATCAGGACCCTCCAGGACAAGGGCATCGCCTACGAGGTGGACGGTGACGTATTCTTCGGTGTTGACCGCTATCAGAATTACGGCGCATTGTCGGGCCGTAAACTCGACGACATGATGGCGGGAGCTCGCGTGGACATCAATGATAAAAAAAAGAACCCGCTGGATTTCGTTTTGTGGAAAAGAAGCAAGGAGGGAGAGCCGTCCTGGGACAGTCCCTGGGGTAAGGGCAGGCCCGGCTGGCACATTGAGTGCTCGGCGATGAGCCGCCGCTACCTGGGTGACACGTTCGATATTCACGGCGGCGGTGAGGACCTGGTTTTTCCGCACCATGAAAATGAAGTTGCGCAATCGGAGGCGGCCACCGGCAAACCTTTCGCCCGTTACTGGCTGCACAACGGCTTTGTTAAAATCAATGCTGAAAAAATGTCCAAATCTCTGGGAAACACCTTCCCCATCCACGAGCTGGTTACGAGCTACCATCCGGAGGTGCTGCGGCTGTTTATGATCCAGAGCCATTACCGCAGCCCCGTCGATTTTTCGGAAGGGTCACTCAAAGAGGCCAGAGCCGCGTTGATCCGCTGCTATACCGCCCTGCAGGCGCTCAAGGAAGCTAAGGCACGATACGGTTCTGATGTCGTTCGGGAGGCGGAGGAAGAACCGCCGGACGACACAGGCAGGTGGCATGATTTACTCGGCAAGTTTAATCAAGCCATGGATGACGATTTCAATACGGCTCAGGCTCTGGGACATGTTTTTGACGCGGCACGTCAGATCAATCAGATTATCGCGGCAAGTAAAAAGACGCCTGCCCCGGCGCTCCTGGCACAGCTCGACGCAGCCACCGGCGCGTTCACCCATTTTGGTGAAGTGCTGGGTGTTTTTCAGTCCGACCCGGATGAGTATTTTTTGGCCGACCGCTCCATAGAAGTGACGAAAAGCGGCCTTGATGTCTCCTGGGTGGAGAGAATGATCGCCAAAAGACAAAAGGCGCGCGAAGATAAAGACTGGACGCTGGCCGACGATATCCGCAAAGAACTCGCCCAAAAAAATATTTTACTTAAAGATTCAGCCGGACGCACTGTCTGGACGGTCGGTTGAACACTTAAAGAGGATCTTTGCCGGCCGCGCTGCCATAGGCGCGGACGGCAAAAAAAGCCGCCATTTCAGACATTGTGCGGTCAGCGCCGAAATGTATGGAAAAAATCGAAAACACTAGTATATACTTTCAAGGTTAAAGACATTATTCCCAGAGGGGAAAAATAACTTCATCAAAGTGAGGCGGGCATGAAAAATATGCGGGGCAAATTTACTTTATTTGCAGTTATTTTCGTCGTACTTTTTGCCGTTTTCGGCACCTACTCCGCAAGCAGGGAGGCGGCACCGCAAAAGAGCATCTACAAGAGTCTCAAAACCTTTAATGAAGTCCTCGATATCGTTCAGAAGAACTATGTGGATGAAGTTGATCTTAGTGATTTGATTCAGGGCGCGGTCAACGGCATGATGAAAACCCTTGACCCGCACAGCACCTACATGACTGCCGATCTGTACAAGGAGCTTGAAGTGGAGACCCAGGGGCAGTTCGGCGGCATCGGCATCGAGATCACTATTTTGCGCGACGTACTCACGGTCGTGTCGCCGATTGAGGACACGCCGGCGTTCCGAGCGGGGGTGCTTCCCGGAGACCAGATCATCAAAATCGACGGCCAATCCACAAAAGACATCACCATCATGGAGGCGGTAAAAAAACTGCGCGGCCCGAAAGGTTCTCAGGTGACCATCACCATTATGCGGGAAAAAGCGTCCCAGCCGCGGGACATCACCCTGACCCGGGCGATGATTCAGATAAAGAGTGTCCGGGCAAAGGTCTTCGATGATCATATCGGCTACATCCGTATCGCCTCATTTCACGAAAGGACGGCGGCCGACTTGCGCAAAGCGCTGGGCGAAGTATCCCAAAAGGCAAAACCGATCAAAGGGCTGGTGCTTGATTTACGAAATGACCCGGGCGGATTGCTCAGCCAGGCCATTGAGGTTTCCGATATGTTTCTGAAGTCAGGCGTTATTGTTTCCACGCGCGGCAGGACCAAAACAATGGAAACGAAATCAAGCGCGCGCGACGACGGAGACCTGGATGTCACAGCTCCCATGGTTGTACTGGTCAATGAAGGCACGGCCAGCGCCGCCGAGATTGTGGCGGGTGCCTTGCAGGATAACGGCCGCGCGCTGATTGTGGGCACGCAGACATTCGGCAAGGCCTCCGTGCAGACGGTGATTCCCCTGGAAGACGGCTCCGCACTGAAGTTGACGACGGCGCGCTACTATACCCCGAGTGGCAAGTCCATTCAGGCCGAAGGGATTAAACCGGACATTGTCGTTAAATTATTGCCTCCCGACACAGGGGGAGCCGGCCCCGAAGAGCTGGTTCGTGAAAAAGACCTCAAAGGTCACATTATGCCGGCCAGAGAAGACGGAACGAAGCTCGAAGAGGAAAATCCGGAAGGAGCCAGACAGGAGGCGGATATCACCCGTGACAATCAGCTTAAAGCGGCAATCGATATTCTGAAAAGCTGGCAGATTATGAAGAACAATCTGAACCGGTGATGGACAGGACAAAGCAAGACGGTCGCAATTGACATGAAAAAGAAAAACAGAAAAAAAATTCTACCGGCGATTGTGTCGGTACTGATTATCCTGTCGGTGGCGGTCATCATCTATGTAGTTCAATTCGCCGAGAGAGAACCTAGCCTTGCTGAAAAAAGAGTTGCCGCAGGGCGCGAAGAAACAACAGCGCGTCCCGGAGCGGAAAAAGCCGGCGCAAAGGCTCCGTCGGGAGAGACGACTCAGGGGATTCAGGAAGGGAAAAAACAGGCGTCCCGGTCATCCAAAGATTCACAAGACAGGTCGGCCGGGAGGAAATCCGTCATTGCCAAAATCATCCCTCCGGCCACGGCGCCGAAACAGGTGGCCATCATCATCGACGATATCGGGCATGATATGAACCTGGTGAATGACCTTTTGAGTATTGATGAAGATATTACCTTCGCCATTTTGCCGTTTGTGGCCCATTCCCGTCAGGCGGCGGAGACGCTGCACAAGGCGGGGCGGGAAACATTGCTGCATTTGCCCATGGAGCCTATTTCCTACCCCAAGGAAAAGCCGGGCGACGGCGCCCTGTTTACAGATATGAGTCCCGAGGAACTGATCCTCCAGCTTGACAAAAACTTCGATTGTGTACCTTATGTCTCCGGCGTCAACAACCATATGGGCTCCAGGTTTATGGCCGACGAAGTCAAGCTGACGGTGATTTTCAAGCAGTTGAAAAGGCGGAATTTATTCTTCATCGACTCGCGCACGACGGGAAACTCGAAAGCGGATGCCGCATCCGGGAAAGCCGATTTGCCGATCGCTTCGCGCAGGGTATTTCTGGACAATGATCGCGATTACGCGAAAATTTATAAAATCCTGATGAGTGCGGTCGAAGAGGAGGCCGATCGTACACCGATGATTATTATCGGCCACCCCTACCCGGAAACGATCCGGGCCATCAGAGACGCCAGCAGGGTTTTGCGTCAAAAGGGTGTCGAGATCGTACCCGTCTCGAAACTGTTGCAGCCGGCTGTTTCCTGAGCCGGTTTTCCCACGGTATTAAACCGCCGCGCCGGCGGACAAGGAAGATTCATGGCGAAAAAAATCTTGAGCATTGTCGCGGGCGGTCTGCTTCTGGGTTCGGTCCTGGTCGGGTGCGCGTCGTCATTGGAGCACCAGCGGGGCCAAAATCGTGCCGCCGACGACGCATTTTCCCCGCTGGCTGCCTATCATTATTCTGTGTCCGTTTTACTCCGGCGCGACGGGGATTTGCCCGGCGCCATCGATGAACTAAAACAGGCGCTCGGGCATGATTCCGGCTCGTCCTATCTGGTCACGGAGCTTGTCTCGCTTTACGTGGAAAACAACGACACGGAAAAGGCTCTGTCGCTGGGGGAAGAGTCGCTGGCCCGGTCCCCGGAGAACATGGAACTGCGTTCCATCATGGGCGGCCTGTTTTTTTCCACGCAGGCCTACGATAAGGCAGCCCGCGAATACAAGACGATTATTGCCGGTGATCCCAAAAATCTGGTTGCCCACCTTTACCTGGCGACGATTTACGCGCAGGAGAAAAAATACGACCAGGCCGAAAGCGCCTACCGGAAGCTGCTGGAGATTGATCCGGAAAATATCATCGGCATGTATTATTACGCCAAGACATTGATGGAGATGCAGCGCTGGGCCGATGCGGAGGCGCTTTTGCAAAAAGCGATTGCGCAAAGGCCGGCTTTCGAGGCGGCGTGGCAGGGGCTGGGAAATCTCTACGAAACCACAAACAGATATGACGATGCCATTGTCCTGTATCGGCGCTACCTGGACCAAAACCCGGCACGGGTCAATTATCGGTTAAAGATTGCTGAAATGCTGAAGAAAGCCGGCCGTCCGGAGGAGGCGCAAAAAGAACTTCAGGAAGTTCTGAAAATTTCGCCCGACAACCGCGAGGTACGAACGAGCCTGGGGCTTTTATACTACGATATGCGTAATTACGCCGCGGCGGCACAGGAGTTTTCCCGCCTTCTGGAAGGAACGCCAGGCGACGACAAACTGCGCTATATGCTGGCCCATACACTCGAGCACAAAGGAGACCATGACGCAGCATTTCAAAATTATCTGCGAATATCTCCTTCATTTGAATTATATGCCAACGCTCAGATCCAGGCGGCAATGATCCTCAAGAAGCTGGGGCGTATGGACGAGGCCATATCGGTGCTGGTACAGGCGCTGGAGAAAAGAAACGACCAGCCCGCACTTTATCTGTATTTATCATCACTGTATGAGGACAGCAAGAATCTGGCCGCAGCGGAAAAAACCATCGTGGCGGGCATCGAGCGAGTTCCCGGCAACACGGATCTGCATTACATGTTCGGTGCGCTTCTGGAAAAGACCGACCGGTTCGAAGAAAGCATCAGGCAGATGAAAAAAGTACTGGAGCTTGATCCCAAGAATGCGGATGCGCTTAATTTCATCGGCTACACCTATGCGGAACGGGGAATAAACCTCGACGAGGCGGAGCGACTGGTCCTGCAGGCTCTGGAGCTCAAACCGGATAACGGGTATATTATCGATTCCCTGGGCTGGGTTTATTTCAGGCAGAACAAACTTGAAAGCGCGCTCAAGCATCTCAAAAGAGCATTGGAGCTGCTGCCGGAGGATCCCAATATCCTGGAGCACCTGGGCGATGTCTATCAGAAAACCGGCCACCCGGGCGAGGCTTTGGATTTTTACCGTAGAGCCATAAAGATATCCCCGGACAGTCTCATCCTCAAAAAGAAAATCGATGATCTCGACAAGGCTCCCCGTAAGTAGCGGCAAGATGCCGTCGGTGGAGACAGAAAGCGTGTCCGCTATGCCAGGCTCGGTGACATATCTGCGTCATGTTATTTTATGTGCGCTTGTTTTTTCATTCATCTGGGGTTGTACCGGTTACTTTCCCACCCGCGGGGTGCGGCAACCGCCGGACGCTTTGTCATCTTCCACTGTATATGACGGGCGGCTAACCGCCCTGGCGCAAATTGACCTCACAACCAGGCAGGGTAAGTATCCGCTGCGTGCCGTGCTTGTTGTACAGAGTCCCTCCTGGCTGCGCCTCGAGCTTTTGCCGCTTATCGGCAACCCTGATTTATACCTGACGGCATCACCCGGCCGCCTGAGTGTTTTCATTCCGTCGCAGGGGGAGTTTTACTCAGGGAAGCCGACAGCCGAAAATCTCGCGCGCTTCCTGCCCTGGGCGGTGAGCGTCGAAGAAATGGTGGCGATTCTGTCGGGTACATGCTTTTCGCCCCAAAAGGGATATGTTTCCTGTCGCCACCCAGGAGAGGAAAACCAGACGCCCGGCCGGGAAAAACCTCTTGCAGACGGCGCCCAGGCGGCACAGCCCGCAAGAGGTTTCTTAAAGGAGCTTGTTCGCTATGATGAGGGGCGTAACGAGGTTTACCGTGCCTCGTTTGATGATTACCGGCCGGGCGCGGCCAGCCCCGGCAGGATTGCTTTAGACTTTGCGGACGGTTCCGTTCGGGTGATCCTGCGCTATACGGACATGAAGGTGGAGCACCCGACGGACATGTCTGTCTTTGAATTAACCGCTCCCGGCGGCGCGACGATTATTGACCTGGATCCATCGTGACAAGGGCGCAAATCTTTTTTATGCCTCCCCTGAGCGGGCAGGTCTTTTTTCTTTAGCACAGGCGGGCGGCAGCGGGCCGGGTCCCAACGGGCCGATTTCGACCAACCAATTGAAAAATTTATCTTTTTTGTATGACGATTCCCGCGACGTTGCCGGCCAGTATGTCTGTAAAATCATAAGCTTTCCGGATAATGAAATATTTCTTGCTTTTCATTAGTTATCTGCTAAACAAAACAGCGTATCTCCGATGTTTTCCGGCCCTGCTCCGCTGCCGGCTTTGTTGTTTTTCCGTATCATCAGCGCGCTTTTCATAAAATATGAAAGGGCAGTTATGAGGCATTGGAAAAGCATTGTGTGCCCGGCCGCAGCCGATAAGTCATGATCCCTTTCGCAGTGGCAACCGACGAGCCGATAGAGTTTTAGCGGCCATTGGGGCCGGCAGGGGAAAACACAAAAGGAGTTTATGGCTATTCCGTCAAAGCCGATGACGCATCCGGCAATCAGTAAAGATCCGGCTGCCTGTTAAATACCGAGAAAAAATATTTTATGTAAGGAGGAAAGTATGTCGTTAAACCAGTTAATCGATTCACGTGATCTTCGCTTTGTCCTGTTTGAAATGCTGGAGCTGGAGAAGCTCAACCGGTTCGATGCATTTCAAGACTTTGACCGCAGCGTATATGAGGATACGCTCGAGCTGGCCGAAAAAATTGCCCTTGAGCAGTTTTATCCGTCCAATGCCGACGGCGACAAAACCGGCCTTCAGTTCGACCCGAAAACAAATGAAGTCAAAGTTCCCGAATCATACAAGAAAGGATTCAATGCCTATATCGAATCCGGATTCCATTCCCTGGCGCTGCCCCAGGAAATCGGGGGGTCTGGCCTTCCTTCCAGCATTTCCATGGCCTGCGCCGAGTATTTCAACGCCGGAAACACGTCCCTGACGATGTATTGCGGCTCCATCACCGGCGCGATCGCCATCATCGCTCCCTTTGCCGACAAAGAATTATATGACATGGTCATTCCCAAGATGCTCGAAGGTAAATGGGGAGGTACGATGTGCCTGACAGAGCCTGGTGCCGGTTCTGACGTGGGCGCTCTGAAGTCAAAGGCGGTCAAGCAGGCCGACGGCACCTATCTGATCACCGGCTCGAAGATTTTCATCTCCAACGGCGAACATGATATGTCCGAAAACATCATCCATCCGGTTCTGGCCAGAATTGAAGGCGATCCGGAAGGGACCAAGGGAATTTCGATTTTTGTGGTTCCCAAATTCCTCATCAACAAAGACGGCTCGCTCGGCGAAAGAAACGACGTCTACTGCACCGGTGTTGAACACAAAATGGGACTCAAGGGCAATGCCACCTCGTCGCTGAGCTTCGGCGAAAACGGCAAGTGCGTCGGCTACCTGCTGGGCAAGGAACGTGAGGGAATGAAGATCATGTTCCATCTGATGAACGCGGCCCGCATCCACACGGGTGTGCAGGCCCTGGGTTGCTCCAGCGCCGCTTACCTGCATGCCGTAACCTATGCCCGCAACCGTGTGCAGAGCGCGCTCATTACAAACCCCAAAGGCGGACCTGTTACAATTATCAACCATCCCGACATCAAGCGCACACTGCTTTACATGAAGAGCCAGGTAGAGGGGATGAGCATGCTTTGTCTGTTCCTCGCTCTCCATGAGGATATCATGCATGCTTCAAAGGATCCTGAAGAGGTGAAAAAGGCAACCGCCATCGTCGATATTCTTACCCCGGTCGTCAAGGCCGGTATCTCCGACGCCTCCTGGCTGGTGACAGCCGAAGCCATGCAGGTTTACGGCGGCTACGGCTATTGTCAGGAATATCCGGTTGAACAGTACGCCCGCGACACGAAAGTGTTTTCCATCTACGAGGGAACAAATGCCATCCAGTCACTCGACCTGATGATGCGCAAGATCCTCATGAACCCCGAAATGTACAACTACGCTCAGCTCATGGAGTGGATGAACGGCACGATTGCCAAGGCCAAGGGCGTTGTTGACGACAAGTATGTCAACCCGGTTATTGAAGGACTGGCCAAGCTCCAGGAAGTGGTCGAGATGATGAAAAAACAGATGGGCGAGATGAAAATTCTCCTGTTGCTCAACAATGCGACCGCTTTCCAGCGGGCCATGTATCCGCTCATTCTGTCCTGGCTGCATCTGTGGAGCCTTACCATCACCACACCCAAGGCCAAAGAGCTTCTGGGCGACGCCAAAGGCGAAGAGCGCGCGAAAATCATCGCTAATGATCCGGAAGCAGCCTATTATAGCGGGCGGGTGCTTTCATCGCAGTTCTTCATTGGGACGGAACTTCCGAAATATTTCGGCATGATTGCCGCCATCGTCGGAAACGAAGCTGCGGCGCTGAAAATGGAATCGGATAACTTCACCGGCGCCCTGAAAGAATAAGGCGTCACTCACCATGTTGCAGACATAACCATCGGGGATCGCTCCTGCCGGAGCGGTCCCTGATTTATGATTTCGCCGGAGGGTCCATGAGAACAAAGCAGGACTACATCAATGGCCTGTCCAAAATGAAGCGAAACATTTATTTTGACGGCGGGCTGATCGACCGCACCGACGAGCTGCAGATGGATTGCTTAAACACGATCGGCGTCACCTACGACGAAGCCCAGAGGCCGGAAAACGTCGAACTGATGACGGCCGTGTCACACCTGACGGGAGAACGGATAAACCGCTTCACCCACATCCACCAAAACACCGAAGATCTGCACCGCAAACAGGACATGACGCGGATGCTGTGCCAGAAAGTCGGCGGCTGCATCCAGCGCTGCATGGGGATTGATGCCGCCAACGCAATCTACAATGTCTCTTACGAGGCCGATAAATTGAGGCCTGGTGAGACCAACTATCATGAAAATTTTAAAAAGTGGCTTGTCCGTTTTCAGAATGAAGATCTTGTGGCCTGCTGCGCACAGACGGATGTGAAGGGGGACCGGATGCTCAGGCCCTCCCAGCAGCCGAATCCCGGCGCCTATTTGCGCATCAAGGAACGCCTAAAGGACGGCATTGTAGTGGAAGGATGCAAGGTGCATATCTCGGAGGCGTCTGTGGCCGACGAGGTGCTGGTGACTCCCACCCGTGCGATGCGTAAAGACGACAAGGACTGGGCGGTCGGGTTTGCCGTTCCCGGCGACTGGGACGGACTAAAGCAGGTCGTCACCATTCACAATGCGCGGCCGCGCCGTCATTTCAAGCGGGGTGTCACGCTCGGCGCCACTGATTCCTATCTTATCTTTGAAAATTGTTTTGTCCCGTGGGAACGGGTTTTTCTGGCCGGTGAGCACCTGCTCGGCGGCGCACTTGCACTCTTATTCGCTTTATTTCACCGTCATTCCTATTCCGGCTGCAAACCGGCCATCGGTGATATCATTCTGGGCGTGGCGGCGCTGGCTGCCGAGGCCAACAACGTCCACAAGACCGAACATGTACGCGCAAAGCTGGCGGAGCTGATCATGACGACCGAGCTGGGATACGCGGCAGGCTATACCGCCTCTGATCTGGGGAAACCTGAGCTTTATATCCCCGGATACGGCCCGGTTCCATTCGGGCCCGGCTCCTACATCCCTCACTCCATTTATTGCAATGTAGGCCGGTGCCTGACGGGAGAAGCGGTCTGGCGGGAAGCGGAAATTGTCTGCGATATAGCCGGAGGCGTTGTCGCCACCTTCCCGTATGAGAATGATTTTCTTAATCCGGAAACGGGTGAGCTCCTTTTGAAATACACCAAACGCGGCCCGAATCTGTCGGCCGAAGACCAGGCGCAACTGTGGCGATTGATCGGTGACAGTCTGTGTTCCGCCTCCGGCGGCATCGCCAAGGTCGGCGGCTACCACGGCGGCGGGTCGCCCATCATGGAACAAATCGCCATTACCACGCAATACGATATCGAGTCGCGCAAAAAGCTGGTGCGTTACATCGCCGGTATGAGCGACGGGAACCGGGAGGCACTGAGCAAGACTTTCCAAGAGAAAAAATAGCATGGGCACTGGATACGGCTGAGAAAAAGGGGAAACTCAACCATATTATTTAAGGAGGCTCCATACTATGACGACGAAACCCTGGCATCGATTTTACGACTATAACGTTCCGTCCACGATTCGCTACCCACAGTTTCCGGCGCAGCGGATTTTTCAACTGACGGCGGGCAGCCATCCGAATAAAGCCTGCACCAGTTTCTACGGTACGGAAATGACCTTCTGGCAGGTGCGCGAGCAGGTCTTGCGGCTGGCCAATGCGCTGGCCGCCCGGGGCCTGAAAAAAGGCGACCGTATCGGCATTCATTTGCCCAACTGCCCGCAGTTTATAGTCTCCTATCTTGCCTCGCTTCATCTGGGGGCGATTGTAGTGAATGTAAACCCCCTCTACACCCCCACTGAACTCAAGTTCATCATCGAAAGCACATCGATGCAGGCAATGGTGACCTTCGACATGGCGCTGGACAACGTGCGCGCGGTGGCGAAGGTCACGGAATTGAAAACCGTCATCGTCACCAAGATCACTGACTACATAAACGGTCTGGGTGTCAGCACGGCCAAAAGCCTGGATCTGGAAGAGGGCTGGCTGCATTTTTCCGAACTGATCGAAAACTGCAAAGACACACGGCTGCCGCGTGTGCCGATCGTCCCTTCCGATCCCGCGATGATTCAGTTCACCGGCGGAACCACCGGATTTCCCAAAGGAGCGCTCCTGACGCATGGCAACCTGGTGGCGGCAACTTTCCAGGCCGGCATGTGGGCCTCGCCGGGTGCGTATGCCCCTGTTGCTCCTTCTCAGCAGGAGAGAAACGTCCTTTCCGTCCTTCCCTATTTCCATGTTTACGGAAACATTGTCGCGATGAACTGGGCTTTTTTCGGCTGCGCTACGCAGATCTGCGTGCCCAGATTTGAGATTGACGAGATTCTCGACATCATCGTCAAATCCGGTCACATCCTGTATTTCCCGGCCGTACCCACAATGATCACCGCCATCGTCAATCATCCCAAGGCTGCCAGCCTCGACCTGGGCCGGTACCTGGGACTGCTCAATTCCGGCGGCGCTCCCATGCCGGTCGAGCTCATCGAAAAAGTCATCGATCTGGGCATTACCTTCGGTGAAGGGTACGGGCTTAGCGAAACCAGTTCAATCACCATCTCCAACCCGATTTCCAGAAGCAAGCCAGGCTCGATCGGCATTCCCATGGCGGACAACGATTTTCGCCTGGTAGATGTCGAGCGGGGTCTTGAAGATGTCAAGCCGGGTGAGCCGGGCGAGCTCGTCGTCAAGGGGCCGACCGTGATGCAGGGCTACTGGAACAATCCCGAAGAGACGAAAAACCAGCTCAGAGACGGCTGGCTGCACACAGGCGATATCGCCCAGGTGGACGAGGACGGTTATATCTTTATCGTCGATCGCAAAAAGGACATGATCATCGCCAGCGGCTTCAATATCTATCCACGTGAAATCGAAGAGTCCCTCTATGAACATCCCAAGGTGGCGGATGCGGTGGCGGTCGGCATACCGCATGACTACCGCGGTGAAACAGTCAAAGTTTTCATTGTCCTCAAACCCGGCGAGGAGGCGACCGAGCAGGAGATCATCGACTACTGCAAACAGAAAATGACCGCCTACAAAGTGCCCAAGCTCGTCGAGTTCAGGGATGCTGTTCCCAAATCGGCTGTCGGTAAAATTCTGCGCAAGGCTCTGCGCGACGAAGAGCTGGCGAAACTGAAAAAATAGAAACGGCAATGACGGCTGAAGGAGCGCCCGCAAGCCAGGAGGCCCGGGCGCTCCTCCATGTACCTGCCGTAAATGTCAACTATTCAATAAGGAGGTTTATGATGAAAGCACAAGACGTAAAAACAATTGCCATGATCGGCGCCGGAGACATGGGGCACGGAATCGCCGCCTGCTGTCTGATGGGCGGCTATAAAGTCATTTTGAGAGACATCGAGCAGAAATTTGTCGATAAAGGTGTCGCAGGCATCAAAGGCAGCTTCGACCGCTTTAAGGAAAAAG
The DNA here is from genome assembly GCA_964460865.1 of uncultured Smithella sp. Lineage (GTDB taxonomy): Bacteria > Desulfobacterota > Syntrophia > Syntrophales > Smithellaceae > UBA8904. The sequence continues at coordinate 22,935 of CAYWRV010000002.1, forward strand.
GCAAAATGACACAGGAGGCCTACGATGACGCCTTCAAGCGCCTTGTTCCCATGGTTGATTTGCAGGAAGCGGTCAAAGACGCGGACTTCATCATCGAGGCGGTTCCGGAAAAGGTCGAACTGAAAAAGAGCGTGTTTGCCGACCTGGACAAGTTTTCTCCCAAACATGCTATCCTGGCCTCCAACACTTCCAATATCAGCATCACGGAAATTGCTTCTGCGACCCAGAGGCCGGAAAAAGTCATAGGCTACCATTTTTTCAACCCGGCCATCCTGATGAAACTCGTCGAGGTGATTAAAGGCAACAAGACCAGCGACGAATCGATTGCCGTGGGCTATGACATCGCTAAAAAAATCAACAAAGTCCCCGTCATCGTCAAGAAGGACTCGCCCGGCTTTATCTTCAACCGCGTCAATGAGCCCACGCTGGTGCTCTTGTCCAAGATCGTGGAGGCGGGGAAACCCACGCCGGAGGAATTTGACGCGGCGGTCAAACCGTTTATGCCCATGGCGCCTTTTGAACTTCTGGACTATGTAGGCATTGACGTGGCCGTAAACGGCCTGGAATATTTTGCCGGCGTCCTTTCAAAAGATTACACTCCATCCGACGCGATCATGGGATATCTGAAATCAGGCAATCTGGGCAAGAAGACAGGCAAGGGGTTTTATGACTGGTCCGGCGGTCGGCCCGGTATCGACCTGTCGAAGGCGACCAAAGAATACGACCTCAACCATCTGATTGCCCTGCAGGTGAATGAAGCGACCAAGCTGCTGGAAGAGGGAGTGGCCGACGACCCCAAAGAAATAGATCTGGCCATGGCCAACGGCGGTGGCTCGCCCTTCGGTCCCTTCGCGCTGGCCAAGGGCATAGGCTATCCTGTACTGCTGGCCAAACTCGAAGAGCTCTACAAAAAGTTCCCGCTGGACATTTTCAAGGCCACCAAAACCATGAAGGAAGGGAACATTCAGGTCTAGCGGCCGGAATCGCCCCTGCGGATTTACCTTTTTAACCACACCGGCGGCGGCATCGGGCCGCCGCCGGACATGAAATAAAAAACCGTGCCCGGCACAGCCAGGCGGCGTGCGGGGAATGAACAATGTGCGGCCGATTCATTTTAGTCACGGACCTGTCGGAGGTCGCGCGGGAATTTGACATCCCGCACGTTCCTTTCAGCTTCGCACCCGATCCCAATATCGCACCGGGGAGGCAGATACCGGCTCTGGTCGCTTCTGGAGGCGGCTATGAGCTCGCTTCCTTTTTGTGGGGTCTGATTCCATTCTGGGCAAAAGATCCCTCCATCGGCGCCGGACTCATAAACGCCCGTGCGGAAACCGTGGCACAAAAACCAAGCTTCAAAAATGCCTTCCGGCACCGTCGCTGTCTGATTCCCGCAGACGGATTTTATGAATGGAAAAAAGAAGGCTCGAAAAAAATACCATACTGTTTCAGTCTGAAATCCGGGGCTCTTCTGTACTTTGCCGGTCTCTATGAAAAATGGACGGGGCCGGACAAAAAACAGATCGCCTCATGTACGATCATCACGACCGGAGCCAACAGCCTTGTTGCCACCGTCCATGACCGTATGCCGGTGATTTTGCCCGAATCCGACCGGCTCCAATGGCTCGACGAACGGCTGCAGGACCGTACAAGGCTTACGGCTCTTCTCAAGCCCTACCCCGCGCAGGAAATGACCGCCCGGCCTGCAAAATTGTGAATCACGCCGGATTCAATCCGACCACTCAGCTTATGGTGTTTCATGCCGCCGGCATGCGGGGCGGGCCGCAAATTCATCTTGCAAATTAATAAATTTAACTGTTAAGGAGCGGCATAAAAAATTTCATGAAAGGATTTTCTCCGCTACATGACACTCAAAGGCATCATTACTGTGATACGCGTGCCTTTTTTGCTCCTGGCACTGATTCTGGGTATTCTGGGGGCGGCCGTCGCCTGGTATGAGGCAAGGCTTTTCGGCTCGCCCTTTCATTCGGGATACGCTCTTTTGGCCACCTTCGGCCTGTTGGTGGCGCATGCCGCCGTCAACATCTTTAACGACTATTTTGATGCACGAAGCGGGCTGGATTATAAAACCAGACGCACCCCCTTCAGCGGCGGCAGCGGTGCCGCGCCCGAGGGCTTACTCACCGTCGGCGAGGTCCTGTGGCTGGGGCTTGGCTGCATCGTCATCCTTGTGCCCATTGCCGTTTTTTTTGTCGTCAAATCGGGCCTGATGCTTTTGCCGCTTCTGGTGATCGCCCTTTTGCTGATCATCTTCTACACTCCCGTGATTTTGAAAACTCCCTGGCCGGAGTGGTCGCCCGGTCTGGGGTTGGGGATTCTGCCGGTGCTGGGCGCTTATTTCGTGCATACGGGACATTATTCTCTAAATGCGCTCGTTGCCTCGATGCCGTCTTTTTTCCTGGTGCACAACCTTCTTCTGCTAAATGAATTTCCCGATGCGGAGGCGGATGTCACCGTCGGCCGGCGGACTCTGCCGGTCATCGCGGGAAAGAGAAAAGCGGCCTGGTTCTTTTCGCTGGTCACTGTGGCGGTTTATGTGTGGCTTGCCGGAGCTGTTTATTTTCGCTTCATGCCCCCCTGTACGCTGGTTGCATTTTTGACAATTCCCCTGGCCATCAAAGTCATCAGGGGATCATTTTCCTATGACGACCATGAGGCGTTCCTCAAAGCCATGGGGCAAAATGTTCTTCTTATTCTCGTCATCCAGGCGCTGATCGCGGCGGGCTATATTGTAGCTGGTTTTCTTGGATGAAAACCCTCAAGCAGGGCGATTGATGATTCCCGTGTAAAATCCGGCAGTTTTGCGGCTCCGCCTCCGGCGCGAAATTGACGGGAATGATGTCGCAGGATTTAACTTCCCATATAAAGAACTCACCGCTTTCGGGGCGCGCTCCCCATTTTTTATCTGTAGAGATTCTTTACAGTCTTTCTTGTTTTAATAAGTCTCCAATATCATTAACTAATATACAAACAGGAAAAACCCGCCTTCGCAGGAACTGTCGGCAATCTTTGCAATGAATGGACGACCTTGTCTGACATATTTAAAATATTCAATGATATTAAACATATAAATATTGGCATAAGTATTGCGGGAAATTCGGTTATCCTGAAACAAAGCTGTTTTTTTTATGTATCGTCCAGCGGCACTAAATGATTTATTTTGTTGTAACCTGGTCATTCAAATTTAAAGGGGGATAATATGAGCGTGCAGATGAAAAAAGTTTTTGTTTCCTTGGTCTTCAATCTGGTTTTGGTTTTTGCTATCGTTACCGGTGCCCATGCGTATTCGGGTATCATTGCTTTCGGCGACAGCCTCTCTGATAACGGAGTGGCGGACGGTGTCGGATTCGTACGCATGTCCGACGGCCCAGTTTGGGTGGATTATCTGGCCCAGGACTACGGCCTGACTGAAAGCTACATCAATTTCGCCTTCAGCGGAGCGACAAGCTACTACAACAACCCCGTGGGCGGTGCCTACAATCCTGCACTGGCCAATACTGGACTTTTGTCGCAGGTGCAAATGATCGGCGCCATTGACGGCAACGCACTTGTGACTGTCTGGGCGGGCGGAAACGATATGCTCAACTATGCCAGCAACCCGGAGCTTTATAATCCTGTTTTGGCGGCAGGTCGGGTCGGCCAGGCCATCGAGGTCCTCGTAGAAAAGGGTGCCAGAAATTTCATCGTACCCAATTTGAGCTATAATTACATCGATGATCCCGCAACCGCCTATTGGATGCAGGTATTCAATCTTTCACTTTCACAGGTGCTTTTGGGGCTTGATGAGATCGACGGCCTTAATATTTACGGGATCGACCTGACCAACCTGTGGTACACGGACCTTGACTTGACGGATACAATCACCGGCGCGGGCAGCATCATCGGGCCGGACGGCCTTCCCTATGCCAATTACGACAGCGTCCATCCTTCAAGCGCGGCCCACCGTCAAATTGCAAACTACGTCAAAGCCCAGGTTCCGGAACCGGCCTCCATTATTTTGCTGCTTATCGGCTTTGCCGGTTTGGCGGGCGTCGGAAGAAGAATAAAATAGTCAATCCTCGAACATTGATTATTTTTGCCAAAGAGCGGAGATTTCCCTTCCGCTCTTTTTTTATACCGGCAAGCGTTAGGCGGGCCTTCTGAAGATATGTATGTCGGCCTGGAAATAAATCATGGAAATTAGCGGCCGTTTCATATATCCACACCATGTGGATTTAACGGAGCTCCCATATCGGACGCGCGGTTAGCTTTTAGAGAAAAACGACGACGGAAAGGAAAATGTAAAAGCGCCGGTGAGTGAAATCATGAGATACTTAAGCGAGCTGGTCCGGAACATTAAACCCTATGTGCCGGGTGAGCAGCCCAAAGACCGCCAGTACATTAAACTGAACACCAACGAAAACCCCTATCCTCCTTCCCCGAAGGTGATAGAGGCCATTTTGGCGGCGGCAAATGATTCGCTCCGTCTTTACCCGGATCCTTCATCCGATGAACTGCGCGACACGATCGCCGACGCCTTCGGCCTCAAACGAGACAACGTCTTTGCCGGAAACGGCTCTGATGAGCTTCTGGCATTTTCCTTTCCGGCTTTTTTCAACCCCTCCGGCCCGCCGATTCTTTTTGCCGATGTCACCTACAGCTTTTATCCGGTTTACGCGGATTTTTTCCGCACACCTTACAAATTAATCGAAGTGGATGAAAACTTAAGTGTGCCGGCCGACGGCTATCTTCAGGAAAACGGCGGCATCATCATCGCCAATCCCAACGCGCCGACCGGCAGGGGATTTTCAGTTGCTGAAATTGAAAAGATTCTGGGCCACAACGAAAACAGCGTGGTGATTCTTGATGAGGCCTACATCGATTTCGGGGGAGAAACTTCGGCAGGCCTGATAGGCGCTTATCCGAATCTGCTGGTCATTCGGACACTTTCCAAATCTCATTCGCTCGCGGGATTGCGTGTGGGCTTTGCCATGGGGCATCCGGAATTGATTGAGGGAATCATCCGCGTCAAGGATTCGATAAACTCCTATACGATGGATCGCCTCGCGCAGGCGGGAGCAGTCGCGGCCATCAAAGACGTGGCCTACTTTCAGGAAACGCGCGCCAAAATCATGAAGACGCGCGAGCGGGTGTCGCGAAGGCTTGAGGCTCAGGGGTTTACTGTGCTCCCGTCCGAGGCCAATTTTATTTTTGTGACCCACGAGAGCTGCCCGGGCCGGGAACTGTTTGAAAAGCTGCGCATCAGGGGCATCCTCGTTCGTTATTTTGACAAACCGAAAATCGACAACTTTATCCGGGTGAGCATAGGAACGGACGAAGAGATGGATCTCTTTGTGGAAGCCTGTCTTGCCGTTTGCGGTGAAACATCTTGATGAGTCGGCAGATCTTGTCTGTAGTCGATAAACGGAAAATAACCCGAAGCAGGGATGCTGGCCCGGAAATAAAAAACACCGGCCTCTTTCCGGATCATCATCTCACTGCCGCCGGTCATTATCGGCGCTACAGCAGTGACGAGTCAGGGCCAGTCGGGGCTTTTCCTTTTATTTAGCCTTCAAAATAAATGATTGCAGCCATGCTACGGACGAGACCTGTTTTTGAAGAATCCGACAAAACAGCCGATTCCCTCTGTAGAGGGTCGGCAATTTCAAATGAAAGGAACCATTCATTATGACATTGCCATTGGCCGCCTGGAAGATCCGTTTTGCCCGGCCGGAAGATATCCCCTCCATCATAGAGCTGATGCGGCCCTACAACATGCATCACATTCCTTCGCCGGAAATGGGCGCTCTGGACTACAAGTGCTTTATCGTTGCCGAGCAGAACGGCTGGCTCGCGGGCGCTGCCGGATACACTTTTTTATCGGAGGATGTCGGAAAAACAACACTGATGGCCGTCAATCCCGAATGTGCCGGGCATGGCCTGGGCATGGAGCTCCAGACCAGGCGCATGCAGATTTTGCGCAGTCTGGGATGCTCCCGAATTATCACCAACGCGGACCGGCCGCAAACCATCGCCTGGTATAAGCGTCATTTCGGCTACCGGGAAATCGGGCGGCTGCCCAAGATTCATTCGTTCGGTCTTGACGATGTTCACGAATGGACGACGCTGGAGGCGGATTTGACAGGTGTGCCGCTTGCGCAGCCCAAACGTGATAAATTGCTCATCAATGCCGCTCTGACCGGCATGAAACATAAAAAAAGCGACAATCCTCATCTTCCGGTCACGCCGGACGAGATTGCCCGGGCGGCCCTGGAAGCGGCGGAACTGGGCGCGGCGATCGTTCATCTTCACGCCAGGGATGCCCGCGGAGAGCCCACCCCCGATCCGTCAATTTACGCGGACATCATCGGCCGTATCCGGGAGAAAAATACATCATTGATCATCTGTGTAACTTCCAGCGGCCGCAACTGGCAGGAGCTGGAAAAAAGATCCGCCGTTCTGGGTCTGTCGGATGATTTAAAACCGGATATGGTTTCTCTGACCCTGGGTTCCATGAATTTTCCGACACAGGCTAGCGTCAACCCGCCTGAGGTGATCCAGGCTTTGGCACGGGGAATGCTTGCGAGAAATATCAAACCGGAGCTGGAGGTGTTTGAAGCGGGGATGATCGATTACGCCAAATACCTCATCAGGAAAGGATTTCTGGGGCAGCCCGCATACTTCAATTTAATGCTCGGGTCGCTCGGCACGATGAACGCGTCCGAAAGCCATCTTGACTATCTTGTTTCGCAGCTTCCGGTGTTTTCGACCTGGGCCGCCTCCGGTGTGGGCCGCTCACATGCTTTGGTGCGGGAGATCGCCGCCGGGCGGGGAGGCGGACTGAGGACCGGCCTGGAAGATTATCTTTACCTGGACGTGGAAAAACAGACACTGGCGAGCAATCGTGATCTGATCAGACAGGCTCTGGAGACGGCGGCAAACAAAGGGCGGGAAATTGCCACACCCGCCGAAGTGAGGCAATGGTTGGAGATGGAAAACCCGTGAAACACCACATTGCATGCTGTTTCACGAGGCCGGTTACCGTAACGCCTGATCTGAACTTTACCGGATTTCCGGAGGCCGCGCGCCGGAGGCATTTACAGCTATTTTCAGAACCGATAATCACGTCCTTATCGAAATAAGCAAAGCGACATCAGCTATGGACCCTGCCGTCGCCGGAACCTTGCCGGACGCTTTTCATCTTTGTGCACCTGGCTATACTGCATTACCAGTATTTCGTTGACATCGACCGGCATTGTTCCTATAAGTCACCCATTGACCTGATCGAGGAAAAGGCCGCACCGGTGCCCCGGCCCCGAAAACCGGAATTCACACCGCAAAAAGCCACCTTGAAACAAATAACCCCGAAGGAATGAAGCGATGCCTATTACAGACTATCTCACACAAAATGCCGCCCTGTACGGCGAAGAAATCAGCCTGATTGAAGTCAACCCCGAAATCGAAGAAAAGAAAGCCAGTTGGAAAGACTATGAGCTGGTGGAAACAGACCCGGAAAAAAGATACCGTCGCGCGCTGACCTGGCGCGAATTTGACGACAAGGCCAATCGGCTGGCGAACTTTCTTCTGGACAGAGGCCTGGAGCGAGGCCACAAAGTCGGCATACTGCTTATGAACTGCCTCGAGTGGCTGCCCATCTATTTTGGCATATTGAAAACCGGGGCGTTGGCCGTGCCGCTCAATTACCGCTACACCGAAGAAGAAATAAAACACTGCCTGGAACTTGCCGAATGTGATGTTTTGATCTTCGGGCCGGAATTCATAGGACGAATCGATGCCATCCGTGAACTCATCCCGAGGGTGAAAATACTCCTGTTTGTGGGGCAGGATCCGCCCGCCTTTGCCGAGAGCTACTATGCCCTTACCGCCTGTTACTCATCCGTCGCGCCCCCGATCACCCTGACCGATGAAGATGACGCGGCCATCTACTTCTCATCCGGCACCACCGGCTTTCCCAAGGCCATCTTGCACCGCCACGCGGCACTCATGCACGCGGCCGAGTGTGAAATGAACCACCACGGCCAGACCAGAGAGGACAACTTCTTGTGCATCCCACCTCTGTACCACACAGGCGCGAAAATGCACTGGTTCGGAAGCCTGCTCGCGGGCAGCCGCGCAGTACTATTAAGAGGCGTCAAGCCGGAATGGATACTGAAAGCCGTTTCGCAGGAGCGAGTGACCATCGTCTGGCTTCTGGTTCCGTGGGCGCAGGACATCCTCGACGCAATCGAATACGGCCAGGTAAAACCGGATGATTTTCACCTCGAACAGTGGCGGCTTATGCACATCGGCGCACAGCCGGTGCCGCCCAGCCTCATCAACCGATGGAAGCAACATTTTCCCCGCCACGACTACGACACCAACTACGGCCTTTCGGAATCCACCGGGCCGGGCTGCGTCCACCTGGGAGTCGAAAACATTCACAAAGTCGGAGCGATTGGAAAGGCCGGCTACAAGTGGGAGATACAAATCGTCGATGAGAGCGGCGCTCGCGTCATGCCCGGATCAGTGGGCGAGCTTTGCGTGAAGGGAGCAGGCGTCATGAAATGCTACTTCAACAATCCGGAGGCCACCGCGGAATCACTTAAAAACG
>CAYWRV010000003.1:0-30265 GCA_964460865.1 uncultured Smithella sp.
CTTTTTTTAAAACATTTGACTTGAGCAGGTTTGCTATTTCCACCGACGACGAAGGAGTGGGCATGGCGATACCCACCATGCTGGCCAGCCCCCCGTATTGTGATGTCAGTGACGACAGACGGGAACCGGACCGGTCAGGCATCACCGGCTTGATCACGGCCTGTGCCGTATAGATATTGGTCATCAGCAGAGATGCGATAATTGTGGCGAGCGTAATGAGGGCGACGATCCAGATGATGAGTTTCTTCCCCTTCCAGATTGTGCGCGCCAGTTCCAGAAGATCTATTTCGTCTTCCGGTTCATACATGATGACGGGAGGTTCAGCTTTTTTTTCTTCGCTCATGTCCACCTTTCAAAGCGCCCGAGCACCAGTGCTGCATGGTAAATAATTTGAAAACTTTCAGATTCCTGTCATGAGCGCCTGTGTTGTTTTTTCGCGTCTGCATAGCACGAAGGGGGCAGGGATTCAACTCAAATCAGCTTGTTATGCGGCCGTAATAATCGCGCGGCAGGCTTTCCGCCTTAAAAAAACAGGGCCGCCTCCATACCGACATAGTGATTTTTCTGTCTTAGGTCCGGAACATTGCCGGCATTTTTTATTTCTTCGTAGGCATATTTCAGCGTGAGGCTTGAGTGGGGGTTGAACCGGTAGCCTATCTCCGATAAGAACTGATTTTTGATCTGAGTGGCGGGCCTCATCTTGATGCCGCTCCTTTCCCGGTCAAAGGCGAGCTTGTAAAGCACGTTGTTGATGCTGTGCGACCACTCTATGAATATATCGTCGGCATCGCCCCCCACATGGTGGCCGAACACCCGCCCGTCGAAACGCATCGGATGCAGATGATGGCTGTACCAGGCATCCGGCACACTCCGCGGACATATCCTTGCGTATTCCCCGCGCAGGACCGCACCGTCGAGCGTGAAGGGTTTGAACAGTGCCAGCCCCAGAATATAGGCGCGCCGGTCAGGTGGAATACCGCTGTCTTCTCCTCCCCATTCGGCGGTGAATTTCAACCCGTCCACGACAAAGAGATATTTTTTGAGCCGCGGGATGGTGAGCGCCATGTCCGCGGCAAACTGCTGATTGACTTCGTCACTATTTTCGCTCGGGTGGGCATAGATGATCTTAAACAGATGGTCGGGCTTCATGTGCTTTTTGTCGCGATAGCCGGGTCCGCCGAACATGGCAAGCTGTGACGCCCCGACTTCCAGTATCGGCAGCGGCTTGAGGCCCAGACGCACGCCATACAAAAAGGGGTTGGCTCTTTCATGTCTTTCGCGATCGTCATTTAATTGCGAAAAGATGATGTTAAACTGGACAGGGCCCAGATAGGAGAAAAACCACGGCAGGAGAACCGGTTCAGGGTTGGAGATCTTGATCATGTCAAACGGCCTGGCATTGTTGGACATCAAAAGTGAGCCGTGATAGCTTGGCCCCCACCACAGAGAGTCCCTGCCGGCCTGAATTTCAAGGTTGAAGGCGGTGAACTTGGCATAGCCCTTATGCAATCTGAGTTCCGTGCGGGAGCTGTGATTGTCGAAGGTTCTGTACTCATTGAAGACAAAAGCCGGCTCGACGAAAAAGGAAAAGTATCGTCCCGCCCGTGCATGCGATTGAAACTTCACAAGGGCGTTGTGGCCGCGTATTTCGGGAAGGCCTTCTCTGTTAAAGGTTGAAAAGGGGCCGTCCAGATAACTGTAAGAGATGGAAACGGATTCGGCCGGTTTCAGAAAAGTGCCGGAGGCACTGTGGGGGGAGCGGGCCTCTGCGATTTCCGCCTCAAACAGTTTTGCGTATCTGTTTTGGATATCGCGGCAGGCAGCCGATGGTTCATCCATCAGGGCGCACCGGTGTAGTGCCGCTGCAAGCTGTTTGCCTATTTCTCCTCTGGTGAAAGGCCTGATAGAATGCAGATTGCTGGTGATCAGGCCTTCGGCCGCCCATAATTCCATGTCACGGTATAAATCCCGCTCCAGTGAAACATTGGTGGAGGACATGGCATGAACATAAGGCGGGACGAAAAAAGAAACCAGCATAATTGTTGTGATGATAAATGCCGCACTCAGAACTGATTTATTTCTGGTCATGTTTCAATCTTGTCCTATCGCTCGATGTTTTGGTGGCGCTAATTGCATGCGTAACATTACGTTTAAAATCAATCAGCTTTGTACATGGAGTTGCAACCTTTGCATCATTGCCTTTGTGGCCTCCAGCACCTGCCGGGGTGTTATATCTTTCATGCATTGACGGGTGGGACATTTTCTCAACAGACAGGGGCTGCATGCCAGGTTGCTGGTGATGACCGTATGTCCTTTTCCGTAGGGGCCGGTTCTGGCCGGGTTCGTCGGCCCGAAAAGGGCCACAACCGGTGTGCCGACAGCCGCCGCCAGATGCATCGGACCGGAATCGGTGGTAATGACAAGCGCCGCGCTTTGATATATTTGCGCAAGTTGTGGCAATGTTGTTCGTCCTGCCAGATCAACTGGGTCTGTCTGCATGGCTTTGACGATATCCCGGGCGTCTTCATGTTTGCCTCCGGTAAAAACCACATCCAGTTTCAATTCTTTTTTGATTGAATCGGCGAGAATCGCGAATTTTTCATTGTCCCATAATTTGGTTTCCCAGTAGGCAATCGGGTTGATAGCAATAAATCTCTTTTCAGACAACTGATATTTGGCCAAAAGTGACAAGGCCTGTTTTTTTGCCTCCTCCGTCAGGGGCAAAATGAATTTCACTTCGCTGACTTGGGCGCCCAGGTACCGTAAAAAGTCCAGGTAGCGGTCCACCGCGTGTTTGTTCATGTCCTCGGGTATTCTTTCGTTGTAGAACAGGCGGGTGAGTTCCTGCCACGAATCATAACCCAATTTTCTTTTGCTCCGGCTCAAAAAAACGATCGCGGCGCTTTTGAACAGACCGTGGAAATCAATTACCAGCTCATAGCGGCGGGAGCGCAGCCTGCCGATGAAGCCGCGCGCCTCTTTAAGAACCTCTCCGATTTGTCCGCCCTTTAGGAGTTTTATCCAGCTTTTCCGCCGAAAGACAATGACCTCGTCGAGCAAAGGATTGCCGAGGACAAGGCCGGAGGCCGCCTCTTCCACCACCCAGGTGATATGAGCCTCCGGGTAGAGCTCGCGCAGCGCCGCCACAGAGGGAAGGGTGTGGATGACGTCGCCGATGGCGCTCAATTTCACGATTAAAATATTCACCGGCGATCCTTCATGATCCAACGCACCGCTTCGAGTATGTCCGATGCGATATGATCGGGCCGATTATCCTGTGTTTCAGTTTCATGGTCTTTACCGCCTGATGAATGCCTCCCGTAGCCGGTCAAAACCAGTACGCCTTTGGCGCCGGCACGGTGTGCGGCTTCTATATCCGGATAATTGTCACCGATCATGTACGAGCGGGTAAGATCAATGTCGAGCTCGTCGGCTGCCTGATAAAGCATGCCCGGTTGCGGCTTGCGGCAGCTGCATATTTTTTTATAGGGTTCCTCCCCTTCAGTCGGATGATGAGGGCAGAAATAAAAGCGGTCTATAAAAGCGCCCTGCTCGCCCAGGAGGACCTCTATCTTTTTGTTTATTTCACGGACATTCTCCTCGGTGAAAAAACCTCTGGCCACACCGGACTGGTTACTGATGACGATAGCCTTCATGCCGCTTTTGTTGATCAGGCGGACAGCCTCAAAAGCGGCGGGGATGATGCGAAGTCTCTCCGGCTGGCCCAGATAGCCGACCTCTTCGTTTATGGTGCCGTCACGATCCAGAAAAATTGCCGTGTTTTTCTTCATGTGCCTCGATCCTTTGCCAGCAGGCGGTGCGCCGCTTCATAAACGTCATCCGCCGTAATCGAGGTCATGCAGCGAAAATCGGTCGGGCAGGTTTTCTTCAGGCACGGGCTGCACTCCACCGGTTTTCGTACCAGGACTGTTTTGCCCCCCGGCGGAGAAGTTGTCACGGGATTGGTGGAGCCGAAGATCGCGACCGTGGGAATATTGAGGGCGCCCGCCACATGCATGAGCCCCGAGTCGTTGCTGATAAAGACGCGACAGCGTGAAATGAGATAGGTTGTTTCACGCAGGCTGGAAATGCCCGCCAGGTTGACCACGGCGGAGTTGGCGTACTTTTGCACACTATCGGTTGTTTCCCGGTCATCTTTTGAGCCGAACAGAATTGCCCGCGCACCCAGGTCGGCACAGAGGCGGTCCGCCACTGCGGCAAACCTTTCCGGAAGCCATCTTTTGGCAGGGCCGTATGCCGCCCCCGGGGCAAGCCCGACAAAGTGAGTGTCTTCGCCGGGCAGGTATTTGGCAATAGCCTCGTGTGCCGCCGCCGGTGAGATGAATGTTTCCAGGTGCATTGCACGGTCGACGGGTGCGCATCCCAGCGCCTTTACCATTTCCAGATAATAGTCTATCTGATGCACCTTGCGGATTTCGTCTGTGCGTACCACCGGATGGGTCAGGAGAAATCCCCGTCCGTCGGTGTTGTAACCGCCGCGGACGCGAATGCCTGCCGCCGCAGCCATGATCGCCGCTTCTATCGCGTTTTGTAAAAGCACGGCCGCGTCAAACTTTTTCTTTCTCAATGCGTTTGCCAGACGGAAAACACCAAGCGGATTATCGAATTTACCCTCGTATGGAATGATTTCGTCCGCCCGGGAAAACAGGCGGTATATTTCAGTTACCGGTCGCTTGGCCAGTATGGCCAGATGAGCCTGCGGATAGGCGGCACGCACGGAAGAAACGGCCGGCAGTGTCATCACAGCGTCACCGATCCAGTTTGTGCCGCGGATCAATATTTTTTTGAGGCCGGTTTTGGGCAGTTTCTTCTTCGCTTTTAAAATCAAAGACCACCTCCCGTGTTTTGCACGGAACTTCTCTTTTGCGAGATGCTCTGATCGGCGGATGAGCGCCTGCGGGCCTGCACAGGTCTTGTCTTCCAGCGCCGATGGAGCCACAGCCATTGTCCCGGGTATTTTCTGACCTGGTCTTCGATAATTTTATTGTAATTTTGTGTGTTGGTAAGCAGGTCCTCATCACGGTTACCGGTTTTGACGGTCGGGAGAGCCGGCCCGATTTCAGTCAGATATGTCCCGTTTTCCGTGCGGGTGGTAAAGATCGGCAAGACTGTCGCCCCCGTATGCATCGCCATCAGCGCGATACCGGTTGTAGCGCAGGCGGGCCTGCCGAAAAAGTCGATAAAGACTCCTTCTCTGGCCGCAACATTCTGGTCGATGAGCAGGATGACCGCTTCTCCTTTTCTCAGCAGAGGCAAAACCATACGCATGGCATTGGCTTTATGCAGGTTGCCGATGCCCAGCGGAGAGCGCAGGGAGGTGCTGAAGTGCTCCAGAAAGGCACTGTCGAGACGACGGGCCATGAAGTGCGGAGGCTTGGAAAGGACGGCCAGTGCGGCGTTACCGAATTCCCAGTTTCCGTAATGAGCGGTAAAAAGGAGAATGCCTTGGCCTTCACGGAGGGCCTTTTCGTAATGCTCCAGCCCTTTCACCCTGACATGACGGTGAAGGTTATTTTTGTTGAAGCGTGTAATCGAGGGAAACTCGACAAAGGTCAGGGTAAAACTTAAGTATGTTTCTTTTATGATCTTCAGAAGCTCGCCGGTTGGTTTATCGGGAAATGCCCTGGTCAGATTGTGCAGAGCTATGATCTTGTGCGTATGCATAAGATAGTATCCGGCCCGTGCCACGCAAAAGGCGAAGAAGAGCTTGAGTGGCCTTGGCGCGATGCGCTCCAGAGCCCTGATTAATATTATGGCAACTTTCAACTTCTACCTCTGTTTCTGAATACCGCTTTTTAGATCCATGGTGACTATGTTTTTATTTTTCCCTCCAGCCGACCGACGATAAAATCTTCAAAGGCAGTGGCAGCAGGCATGATTTGCATCTCAATGCGTACATAGGCGATCAGTTTGTAAAAATCAGGCCAGGCGGCCAGGCGCACTGCATCTTTTTCCGTCGTCAAGCAGAAGTCCGCTCCGAGAGGGCAGAAACTGTCCTCCAGGAACTTAAGATCGGACCGATTGTAGGGGTGGTGGTCGGGAAAATCAATAAACGATAATATATCCGCACCCGCCTCCTGCAACACTCTCCTGAATGATTCCGGCCGGGCGATGCCCGAAAAGGCACAGACTTTTTTCCCCGCAAGCGCTCCGGGCGCAAGGTGTTCGTTTTTCGACGGGATGACGATTTCCCGAAGCCTGTGCACGGCACGAAAAACAGGAATGCCACCAGAGGCCAGCCGCTCAATCTCGGGGTGCAATGTACGGCTCTGCTCGTCGCGCGTCAGCATGAGGCAATCCGCACGCCTCAAGCCTGACAGCGGTTCGCGAAGCCCTCCCCGCGGCAAAAGGTGCCCGTTCCCGAAAGGCCGCTGCGCGTCGAGCAAAACGATGTTTATATCACGCCGGATTTGTCTGTGCTGGAAGGCATCGTCACAGATCAGCACCTGCGCCCCGAAGCGTTCAATGGCTGCCTGTCCGGTCAGGCTTCGTCGGGCACCGGTGAGAACCGGCACGCCCGGAAGCGTCCGGGCGATTAAAAGAGGCTCGTCGCCCGCCTGTTTAGCATCAAGGAAAATGGTTCGCCCGTCGGAGACTATATTGACTGGTTGCGGGTTTTTTCCTCCATAGCCCCGGCTCAGCACTGCCGGCCGGTAGCCGAGTCGCCCGAGCATCTGCGCCAGATAAATCACGCAGGGTGTCTTGCCCGTTCCGCCGACTGTGATATTGCCGATGCTGATCACCGGACGGGCAAGTTTTGCGGATTTCAAAATCTGGCCGTCATAAAGGCGGTTGCGCTGCGAGACGATCAGGCGATAAGGTAAAGAGGCGAGATAAAGTATCGCTCCGGTCGGGCTAAAACGGCGAATTGCTTCATCGTCATTCCAGATCCTTTGCCATGGAATCATTGCCGCTCCCTTCATCTTTAAATTGCAGATTATAGAGCCTGAAATATTCGCCCTTCCTGGCCATCAACGTGTCGTGGTCCCCTTCTTCCACGATTTCTCCGTTCACCAGGGCGATAATACGGTCGGCGTTACGGATGGTGGAGAGGCGATGTGCGATGACGAGTGTGGTCCTGCCTTTCATGAGGTTATCCAGAGCGCCCTGAACTTCGATTTCAGCTTCGGTGTCCAAAGAGGAAGTGGCTTCATCAAGAATTAAAATCGGCGCGTCTTTAAGCAGGGCGCGCGCAATGGAGATGCGCTGCTTCTCGCCACCGGATAGTTTTGTCCCGAGCTCGCCGATGTTAGAGTCATAACCTTTGGCGAGCTTCATGATGAAGTTGTGAGCATTGGCCGCTTTGGCCGCACTGATGATTTCTTCATCCGTTCTTTTGATGTCACCGTAGGCGATGTTGTTTTTCACCGTGTCGTTAAACAGGATGGTCTGCTGGGTGACCATCGCAATCTGGGTGCGCAGCGACCGGACGGTAACATCACGGATGTCATGCCCGTCAATGAGAATGCGCCCCCGGGACACATCGTAAAAACGGGGGATCAGGTTGACCAGTGATGTCTTCCCTCCTCCGCTCATGCCGACAAACGCCACCACCTCACCTGCCTTGATGGAGAGGTTTATGTTTTTAAGCACCGGCACTGTTTCATAGCTGAAAGTGACATTTTCAATTTCGATGCCCCTGGTCACTTTCGGCAGTTCATACGAGTCGGGCTTGTCGATGATGTCCGGTGTGTGGTCAATAATGCTGAAGATGCGCTCGGCACCGGCAATGCCCTGGTTGATTGTATTGTTGACACCGGTCAGACGCTTGATCGGCTCGTAGAGCATGAGTGAAGCGGCGATGAAGGCGAAGAAAGTGCCGGGTGTCGAATGCCCCTGAACAACGTTGTAGCCGCCGTAGAAAATGATGGCGGCCAGTCCCAAGCCGCCTAACAGTTCCATAAGCGGGCTCGAAATCGCGTTTACGGAAACACCTTTCATGATGAGCTTGTAGATTCTCTCATTTTCGGAAGCGAACCGGTCATATTCATATTTTTCCATACAAAAGGCTTTGACGATGCGTGTTCCGGAAATCGTTTCCTGAAGGAGCGAATTTAGCGACCCCATCGTTACCTGCAAGGAAGTGGTGACTTTGCGGATTTTTCTCCCGAACCATGAAATGGGATAGGCGGAGGCCGGAAGAACCACAATGGCAATGAGCGCCAGCTTCCAGTCAGTGTAAAAAATTACGGCAATCAGTGAAACAAGCATGACCGTGTCTCTGACCAGAGAAGTGATTGCCTCGGAAGAGGCGGTCTGCACGGACATGACATCATTGGTGATCCGCGACATCAGCAGGCCTGTGGGGTGTTCGGCAAAAAAAGCCAGGGACTGCAGCTGTATCTTTTCGTAAAGAGTGTTGCGCAAGTTAGTAACGATGCGCAGGCCGATGGAGCTCATAATGATGCTTTGCGCGTACGTGGCAAGCCCTTTTAAAAGAAAGATGCCGATAATGATGAAAGGAACCCATTTCAAAGTAGAAAGATCTTTACTGATGAATATTTCGTCAATGATGGGTTTGGCAATCAACGGCAGCGCCGACTGCAGCATGCCGGCCAGTATCATACAGGGTACGGCCAGCAGAAAGCGCAGTAAGTATTTTCTGGCCATCAACAACAGTCTTTTGAAGCTTTGCATGTAAGTTCCTATATCATGTCGCAGGCGATTTGTGCGGCTCTTCGGGCCGCCCCCGACTCGCCCAGTTTTTCACGGATGTTTTTAAGTTCTTGGATCATTTTGAGCTTTCTGTCACGATTTAATAAAATTGCCAGAGCCTCCGAGGCGATGCGAGGGCCCGTGGCGTTTAGCTGAATGAGTTCCGGCACGACGGACCTGCCCGCGATGATGTTTGCCAACCCTATGTATTCAGGGTTGATGATCAGTTTCCCGATCAGCGCCGACAGAATCGACATTTTATAAACGATGACCATGGGCACAGCGAGCAGGCCAGCCTCCAGTGTTGCCGTCCCCGAGGTGACAATTGCCAGGTCACAGGCGGTCAAAACGTCATAGGTACGCCCTGAAATTATTTTTGCATCAATGCCTCCCGCCGAGATAGCGCCGGAAACACTTTCCAGTTTGAGCGTGTCGGCTAGCGGAACAATGTATTGTGCCCCTGGTATCCGGGCGGATATTATCCGGGCCGCTTTTATCATCTCGGGAAGCATGCGCCTCACTTCGGCGCTTCGGCTGCCGGGCAGAAGACCTATGGTCGTCTGCGTTTCGGAAAGACCGAACTCGCGTCTTGCCTCCGAAGGTGTAAATGACGACTTTACCTTGTCCACCAACGGGTGGCCTACATATTGTGCCCGAAAACCGTAGCTTGCGTAAAAATCCACTTCAAACGGCAGGATCACAGCCATTCTGTCCACCAGTTTTTTAATTTGTTTTACCCGTCCCTTCCGCCACGCCCATACCTGCGGGCTGATGTAGTAAAAAACAGGAATGCCTCTCTTTTTGGCCGCTTTGGCGACGATATTCAGATTAAAATCCGGAAAATCAATCAATACCATCAATAATGGTTTAAGACGGTCCATTGATTTTTTTATGCCGGAAATTATTTCAATGAAAGTTCCCAGCTTGGCGAGAGCTTCCGTGACCCCGACCACACCTATGTCCGAAGCGTCGGCCAGAAGCTGAACACCTGCCTGTTTCATCTTCGTTCCGCCGATGCCGTGAAACTCCAAAGTCGGATTGATACCCAGCATTTCCCTCACCAACAGTGACCCGTGCAGGTCCCCGGAGGCCTCGCCGGCGACAATCATGACCTTTGTCGGACAGCCGTCGCTTTTTCGCGTGTCTGTTTCTTTACAGGGCATGGATAATCACATCGGCGATTTGCCGGATCTCATCCTCCGTCAGCTCCGGGAACATCGGCAGCGACAGGACCCGGTCACAGCAGTTCTCTGTAACAGGCAGACTCTCCTGAGGGCCGTACATTTTCACAAAGACCTCCTGCCGGTGCAGGGGGACGGGATAGTAAACAGCCGAGGCTATGCCGGCCCGGGCAAGCGCTTCGGCAACCGCCTGGCGGTTTTGCAGGCGCAATGTAAACTGGTGATAGACATGCCGGCAGCCGGGACTTTCCGAGGGCAGAACAATTCCATGTCCGGCCAGTGCCCGGCAATAGGCGGAAGCGTTGGCCCGTCGCGCATCATTGGCGTTTTCTATTTCTGCCAGCTTGACACGTAGGATGGCCGCCTGAATTTCATCGAGCCTGCTGTTGTAGCCGACCTCGGAATGATAATAGCGCACGGCGCTGCCGTGGTTACGCAGCATTTTTATTTTGTCGGCGATAGCCTCATCGGCTGTGATCACCATGCCTCCATCGCCGTAGCAGCCCAGGTTTTTACTCGGAAAAAAGCTGAAGCAGCCTATGTCGCCGAATGTGCCGGCTGTTTTTCCCTGATATCGGGCACCAAAGGCCTGGGCGCAGTCCTCAATCACTTTCAGATTATGTTCTCGAGCGATATCCATAATCGGATCCATGTCGGCTGGATGACCAAACAAATGCACCGGAATGATGGCTTTTGTTTTTGGCGTGATTTTAGCCGCAATATTTTGCGGATCGATATTGAAACTGTCCGGACAGATATCGACAAAAACGGCTTTGGCGCCCAACTGCGCCGCCACTTCGGCGGTGGCAATAAAAGTAAAAGGAGTGGTGATAATTTCATCACCTGCGCCGACATTGCAGGCGCGCAGCGCCAGCAGCAGGGCGTCCGTCCCGTTGGCACAACCTATCGCGAAGGGAAGACTGTGATAGGCGGCAACCTCTTTTTCCAGGGCCACGACATTGGGCCCCAGGATAAATTGCGTCTGTTCCAGGACGCTTTCCAGTGCCTGATCGATTTTTGTTTTCAGTCGGCCATACTGCCTTTTTAAGTCAACCATCGGAATCATCATTGAAAGTCCTCTTCTGTTTTCATTTTTTGAAGTATTTCCACGGCAAGCGCCAGTGATGAACGGCCGTCCTCACCGGACACGACGGGTCTGGTGCGTGTCTGCACCGCGTTGATGAAGGAGCGTATTTCTTCTTCGAGCGGGTCGTGGCTTCCCACCTCGATGCTGTCTTGCACAATCTGTCCCTTGCCGTCGGGGCCGATAATTTTTTTAAAAGAGATTATTTCACGTTTGCGCGTGTCCAACGCGTGATACCCTTCCGGTCCGAAAAAGCGGAGCTTCTGCATGGTTTTGGCGCTGATACGGCTGGCTGTCAGATTAGCTATGCAGCCGCCGGCAAAGGTCAGCCGGACGTTGGAGATATCGATTTTACCGGACAGTACGGGCAGGCCGACCGCTTCGACATTGGTCACAGGCGAGCGGACAAACTTCAAAATGAGATCCAGGTCATGAATCATCAGATCGAGAATCACATCCACGTCCGTACCACGCTCAAAAAAAGGATGCAGGCGGTGCACTTCAATGAACATGGGACGGGTAATGATTTTTTCCAATGCCATCACGGCCGGATTGAAGCGCTCGACGAAGCCGACCTGAAAAACCGTGCTGTTTTTCCGCGCCAGCTGAAGCAGGTCGTCGGCCTCTTCGAGTGTGGCACAAAGCGGTTTTTCAATGAGAACATCAATCCCGGCGGCGAGAAAATCCCGCGCCACCTGATGATGATAGCCGGTCGGAACAGCAATGCTTACCGCATCAACCCGGCCCAGCATTTGTTTATAGTCGGTGAGTGCCTCGCAGCTATACATGGTGGCTGCGCGGCCGGCTCTGTCCGCCTCGGTGTCGGCCACGGCTGTGATTTTACAATCGCTTATTTTGGCATACTTCTGCAGATGATAATTTCCCAGATGGCCGATGCCGACCACCCCCACGCGGATATGTTTTTCATTGGCCATCATTTCCACCCTAGCGGCAGATACTGCGTTTTGATTTATGAATGAAGTCGATAAAGTGTCGCACTTCCGGGCAATCCTCCACTTCCGCGGCCGCCTTTTCCAGCGCCTCTTCCAGAAGAAGATCGGAGCGGAAAATTATCCGATAGGCGTGCTTGATGGCGACAATCGTTGCTTCCGAGAAACCGCGCCTCTGCAGCCCGATAACATTGAGGCCGAAAAGCGTCGCCCGGTTGCCGTTGGCTATGGTATAGGGGGGTATATCTTTGTTGACTCCGGAAGCCCCGCCCACCATCGCGTGGGCGCCGACACGGCAGAATTGATGAATGCCGGACAGTCCGCTGACAAATGCATATTCTTCAAGATGAACGTGGCCGGCCAGCGTGGAGGCGTTGGCCATAATGACATTGTTCTCTAAAATGCAGTTGTGCGCGACATGGCAATAGGCCATGATCATATTACGGTCACCGATGATCGTAAGACCGCGGTCGGCGGTGGTGCCGCGATGAATGCTTACATATTCCCGGATCATGTTGAAATTGCCGATGACCAGCCCGGTTTTTTCTCCGGCGAATTTAATGTCCTGGGGTGGGGCGCCCAGGGAGCAGAACTGCGAAATCTGGCAGCCCTCACCTATTTGCGTATAGCGGTCGATGACCGTGTGCGGACCGATGACCGTGTTTTTGCCGATTTTTACGTCAGGCCCGATAATGGTGTAGGGGCCTATTTCCACGCCTTCATCCAGTTGGGCATCTGGCGCCACAATGGCGGTCGGATGAATATTCATATTTACTCTTTTCCTGTTTTGTTTATTTTTTCTTCGAGTTCTTCCACCTGCTTGATAAGACGAAGCAGTTTTGCACGCATATCCGGCAGCCTGATTTTAGCCGCCTCCACACGCATCCATTCCTTAATGGGGAGCGGCGGAATGCCGCCGCCGGTGAAACCTTCCGGAATGTTTTTATGGATCCCGGAGGAGGCAGCGATCACGGCGCCATCCCCGATAGTGATGTGACCGACGATACCCACCTGCCCGCCGATCATCACGCTTCTGCCGATTTTGGTGGAGCCGGAAATGCCTGTCTGGGCGGCAATGGCCGATTTCTCACCGATAACGACATTGTGAGCGATCTGCACGAGATTATCGGTTTTAACATTGCGCTGAATCCATGTTTTCCCCATGGTGGCGCGGTCCACCGTCGTGTTGGCGCCCAGCTCCACGTCATCGTCTATCTGCACGATGCCGACTTGCGGGATTTTGGTGTTCGTCTCGCCGGGGCCGGCAAAACCGAACCCGTCTGCGCCGATGACGACACCGGAGTGCAAAATAACCCTTTTACCGATGATTGAGCCTGCATAGACGCTCACGTTGGCATATAAAATTGAGTCCTCACCAATTACAACGTCTTTACCTATAAACACGCCCGGATAAATCACCGCTCCTTTTTCAATTCTGGCTCTGCGACTGATGAAGGCACGCGGGTGGATAGTGGCCTCCGGCGAAACAAAAGCCCCCTCTTCAATGTATGCGTCCGGGCTGATGCCGGGTGCGCCGTGGTCGATCGGGTAAAACAGAGCCAGCAGTTTCCCGAAAGCAAGATACGGGTCATCGGCGATGATCAGATTTTTGCCGGGCTCGACCGTTCCGGGCGGTACGATAACCGCCGCCGCGCGGGTAGTGGCAAGCATTTTCAGATACTTTGCCTGTGCGATAAACGTCAGATCATGCTCGCCCGCCTCTTCTACAGGCTTCAGGTCCCTGATGATTACCGTTTCATCACCTGCCACGGTAGCGCCGATGAGGTCGGCTATTTCCCCGATGCTTTTTTCCATTTGCCGCCGTTTGTGCTACTTAATTGTTTTATTGTATTCTTCAATGACTTTGTTTGTGATATCGAGCTCCTTGTCATAGTACAGCGCCTGCATCATATCAATGATGGCCGAGTACTTCTCTTTCTCACCGATTGCGCGCACGACTTTAGCGATTTCCGAAATCATTTTGGCGCCGTACTCCTGATCGCGCTTTTGCAATTCTTTGTTGGTGTCATCAACGAGGTTCTGGTAGTCGCGCAACTTTCTCTGATAGGCTATTTCCTTGTCGCTGCGGGCGGCGGGCGTCATGAGAGCTCCCTGTTTTTCAAGCTCATCTTTCATTTTTTTTAGCTCATTTTCCATGGCGTTGACGGCCGGCTTCTTTTTGTCCACAAAAGCCTTCATTTCTTCCGCTGCTTTTTTACCGGCTTTTGAATTTTCCATAACCTGTTTAAGGTTGATAAAACCGATTTTGTCAGCGGCAAAAGACGTGCTGGTCCAGATAAAAAGCAGGAGTACGAGTCCTGCAAACAGGTAAATATTTTTCCTCATTATTTATTTCCTCCCTTTATTTGGTCTATATGTGTGCGACACCGGCTGTTACATGAACATGCCGATGGTGAATTCCCACCGGCCGACTCCTTCGTTATCCCGGCGGTCCAGAACATAGCCGTATTCCAGCCGGAGCGGACCGATCGGCGATTGCCAGCGGATACCAGTTCCCACGGTATGTCTCAGATCATCCGGGCGGTAGTGCCCGTTCCAGGTGTTGCCTGTATCATAAAAAACAACACCTTTCATCCCCGCGTCCTTGATCAGTGGAAAAACAATTTCCAACGAGCCGGTAAGCATGCTTGTACCACCCATGACGTCACTGGTGCCGACCGGGTTTTTGACGATCTCGTATCCCTCAAAAACACCTGTGCTCGAATATTTCCTTCTCAAAACCAGCTCGTCTTCCGGCCCGATATAACGCAGGCCGCGCAGCGAGTTTATTCCGCCTAAAACGTATCGTTCATAAATAGGGAGCCTCTCTCCTCTGTTGCTTTGCAGATAGCCGATGCGGCCTTTGGCGCCGAAAACAATTTCACCGTAGATGGTATAGTACCAGGCGGCGGAACCTGCATATCTTGTGAACTGGCTGTCTCCCCCGAAGGGGATGCCCGCATGCTGAACAGAAACACTGGTTTTCGACCCTTTTGACGGGAATAACATGTCGTTTGTCGTATCGCGCACCAGTGTAGCCGTCACAGAACTGGTGACCCTCTGGCCCTCCTCCTGTCTTATATATTCCGAGATCAGGTAATCGTTCCTGATTCTGATATTATCAATACTCAGCCGGTAACCGAGATAGCCGGAGACTCTTTCAAACAGATGGTGTCCCAGAGTCAGGCCGCCGCCTGCCGTATCGAGTTTATAGTTATCGTATTCCTTGTCATACTTCCAAAGATCCGCCTTGCACCACAGGGGCATATCAAACAGCCACGGCTCGGTGAAGGAAAGCTCATAGTTGTTGGTTTTTGACCCCAGAGACGCCTTCAGGCTCAATTCCTGGCCATAGCCCAGGAAGTTCTGCTGGGAAATCTGTGCCATGATCACTGCCTGGTCGACGGCACTGTAGCCGGCGCCGATCATGAACATGCCGGTGTTTTTTTCCTTGACGCGGATATTCAGATCCACCGTGTCGCCCTGGGCCTTCTCCGTCTGGATGTCCACCTCTTCAAAATAGTTCAGATAGTTCAATCCCTCATAGCTGGCCTTGAGCTTGCTGGAGGAATAGAGGTCTCCTTCGGCGAGCAGCAATTTCCGGCGGATCACTTTGTCACGGGTGATGGTATTTCCGCTGATGCCGATCCGGGCGATGTGGATGAGATTGCCTTTTTCCAGACGAAAGTCGACATCGAGCGACTGTTCCTTTTCATGAGAGGAAATGTTCGGGGTGACATCCGCCTGAGCGTACCCTTCGTCGTTGGCGGCAGTTGTGATGGCTTCCATGTCCTTGAGGATCATTTCCCGGCTGTAGTAGTTTCCTGTCTTTGTTTTTAAATCGGCCAGGAGCTCCTCGCGGGGCTTAAGGAGGGCGTCGCCGGTAATCCCGACTTTGCCGAACTTGAAGCGCCTCCCCTCCCTTACTGCGATTTTGATATAAATGCCTTTGGCATCCCGCTCGATGACCGGCTCGCCGATCTGGGCGTTGACAAAACCGTTATTGTAATAAAAGGATGTGAGTTTTTGCACATCCTGTCTGAGTTGCGCCGGTTGGAGAATGCCAGTATCAGTAATAAAACCAAAAAGTGTCCGTTCGGTGGTGGACATCATATTGACCAGTTCTTTATTGGTAAAAGCCTCGTTGCCTTCAAAAGTGATCGAACGGATGTAAATCCTCTCATTTTCTTTGATGTCCAGAATAACGACAAAATCTTTCGTCCCGTCCTGCTCAAGACGATGGGTGATTTCGGCGTTGTAGTAGCCTTTGGTTTCGTACAGTTCCCTGATTTTTTGTATATCTTCCTTGATTTTATCCTGATTTACGCTCTGGCGGACCTTAACCGACATGACGCCGGTGATATCATCTTTATCCAGTTTTTTGTTGCCGATGATTCTTATTTCGGAAATGAGCCCCTTTTCCGTTACTGTGAAGGTGAGAATTTTCCCCTGTACCTCCACCGTGATGTCCGCCCGGACGTCCGTGAAAAAACCCATTTTGAAAATCGCTTTAATATCGGCCGAGACATCTTCATCGTTGAGTATTGCGCCGGGCTTGCTACGCAGCTTCTGTCTGATGGCGTCCGCGCCGATTTTGCGGTTGCCGGCAATATCGATACGAAAAATTTTATCCGCCAGGCCCAGTCTCTCCTGTATGGACACGGCAAGCCGTGACGCGAGTCCCTCTGTGCCCGCCTCATCCCGTTCCTGAATGGACACGACGGGCAGAGTAGTTCCCGCGGCTGTATCAATAATGCGTATATCGACATTCAGAGTTTCGCCGAACTTTGTGACACTGCCGGTGATGACATAGTCAATCCCCAGCCGTCCGGCGGCGGCAGCGGCCCTGCCGGAATCCAGCGCGGCAGCCTGCACCAGTTCTTCGTCGGGGGCGACGGTTTCAATTTTTTTGTCTTTGCCGAGATGTGCCACAAGTTTTTCGTGCAACGAGGCCCGAATCAGATCCGCTCCGCTGTCGGCATGCACTTCGAACGGCAGAACGCAGATTTTTGCCGCGTTGCGGGCATGACCGTGCGCGGGAAGACAAAGCAGCAAAAAACAAATAAAAAGAAAGCAAAAGAGTTTATTTTCAGTTCTCATATATTTTCCCGTCGCGCAATCCTATCCTTCCGGACATTCTGTCTGCCAGCACTTTATTGTGCGTTACCACAATCAGCGTAATACCTTTTTTCGCGTTTAGATTTAGCAGGGTGTCTTCTATCTTTTTCCCCGTCTCCGTGTCAAGGTTTCCCGTCGGTTCATCGGCAAGCAGTATTTCCGGCTCCATAACGAGAGCGCGGGCGATGGCCACACGCTGCTGTTCCCCGCCGGAGAGTTCTCCCGGTTTGTGCTTGAGCCTCTGGTCTAGGCCCACTTCTTCCAGCACCTGCCGCGCCTTATCCATTGCCTCTTTTTTCTTAAGACCGCCGATGAGCGCAGGCATTACCGTGTTTTCCAGAGCGGAAAACTCCGGCAGGAGGTTGTTAAACTGAAAAACAAAGCCGATCGTCTCATTGCGAAAGGTGGCCAGCTTTTTTTCATTCCATTCAAAGACATTATGTCCGTTGATGGAAAGAGTTCCGGTTGTCGGGTGGTCCAGTGTGCCGAGAATATGGATTAACGTGCTTTTACCCGCGCCGGAAACGCCGACGACAGCCAGGGATTCCCCTTTCTTTATCTCCAGATTAAGGTTGCGGAGCACCTCTATCCGGTTGCCGTCCTTGATAAATGTCTTGGATAAGTTTTCCAGAATGATCATTTGATTTCTCTTATTCGTATCGCAGCGCCTCTGCCGGATCAAGCCGCGAGGCCCTCAGCGCCGGGTAGATGGTGGACAAGAGGCAGATGAGCATCGTGCCTGCGATAATGACAATCACATCAGGGTAATTGACCTTCGAGGGGAGCTCGCTTAAGTAATACACATCTCCGGGCAGGATTTTAAAATTGAAGATTTTTTCTATAAAGGAGGAGACGCTCTGGAGGTTCAGCGCGACCGCCAGTCCGGCGATCGTACCGAAAACGGTTCCCACCGTTCCCACGATCAGTCCCTGGTAAATAAAAATTTTCATGATGCCTTTTGACGTGGCGCCCATGGATTTAAGAATCGCGATGTCCTTGTTTTTCTCCATGACGATCATGATCAGGGCGCTTATTATGTTGAAGGCCGCCACTAAAACAATCAGACTTAGAATGATAAACATGACCCGTTTTTCCAGTTTCAGGGCGGCAAAGAGGTTTTTGTTCATCTGCATCCAGTTTTGCACGAAAAAAGGAAAGCCCAGGGAACTCTGGAGATCGCGTCCGATGGCATCGGCCTGATAAATATCTTTGACGACGATATCGATGCCTGAGACGGTATCACCCATTTCCAGAAATTCCTGGCAGCTTTTAATGGACAAAAAGGCCAGTTTGGCGTCATATTCGTAAAAGCCTGATTCGAAAATGCCCGTCACAATAAATTTTTTCATGCGCGGGACCATACCCATCGGCGTGGAGATACCGCCCATCGGCGAGATGATGGTGATCGGATCATACAGAAAAAGTCCCATGTTCCGGGCCATTTCCCGGCCGATGAGAATACCCTGAAGATCTTTATCCTCGTCAGGCAGTTCCTTTTGCACATCAGCGGGGATTTGATTGACATATTCAATATCTCCCTCGCGGATTTTTCCCAGATTCAGCACGCCGGGCGCGCTTTTTGTTTCAATGCCGCGGATGATCACGCCGGTGATACCGTTTTGATTGCGCATCATGGCTTCCGTATAGATAAAGGGGGTGGAGGCGACAACGCCCCGGGTCTTGTCAATTTGATCCCGCAGAGCCTGATAATCTTTCATTGGTCCCTTGAGGCCGGCGGTTACTTCGATGTGGGAGCGGATGCCCAGAATTTTATCGCGCAGATCCTGTTCAAAGCCGTTCATCACGGCCAGGACGATAATCAGCGTGGCGACGCCCAGAAAGATGCCGAAAATCGAGATAAACGTGATGATCGAAACAAAAACCTGTTTTCGTTTCGCCCTCATATATCGTCTGCTGATGAAAAATTCGTAGGCCATAAAAATATATCCTGCCGTAATATTACGGGCTATCCCTGTTTAGTTCTCAGTAGAGGAAACAAGATAACGTCGCGGATGGATGCCGAGTCGGTAAAAAGCATAACCAGCCGGTCGATGCCGATACCCTCTCCGGCGGTGGGCGGCATGGCGTATTCCAAAACGCGGATGTAGTCTTCATCCATCTCATGGGCCTCGTCGTCGCCCGCCTCCCTTTCCTTGAGCTGCTGCACGAAGCGCTCTCTTTGATCGGCCGGATCATTGAGCTCGGAAAAGGCGTTGGCGATTTCCCGCCCTGAAATATAAAGCTCAAACCGGTCAACCAGCTCCGGATTTGTCTCCGACCTCCTCGACAGCGGCGATACGGCGACCGGATAGTCTGTTACAAAAGTGGGTTGAATCAGCTTTTTTTCCACGAGCTCGTCGAAAATCGCCATAAGGATTTTTCCCAGCGGATCCGCCGGCTTGATATTACATCCTGCCTCGCGGGCGAAAGCGGCGGCACGGCCGATATCGGTGAGCGCATCAGGATCCATGCCGGCGATCTGCAGCAGGGCGTCTTTCACGGACAGGCGCCGCCACGGTGGAGTCAGGTCGATTTCCTGTCCCTGATAGGTAAAAGTGAGTTTATTGAAAATATTGTTGGCGATGAAAGCAAACAACTCTTCCGTAAAGGACATCAGGTCCGTATAGGTGGCATAGCTTAAATAAAACTCCATCATGGTGAATTCCGGATTGTGAAAGGTGGAGATGCCCTCATTACGGAAGTTACGGTTAATTTCATAGACCCTTTCCAGGCCGCCGGTGACCAGGCGCTTTAAGTAAAGCTCCGGCGCGATACGCAGGTAGAAATCCTGGCCCAGGGCGTTGTGATGGGTTTTGAAAGGGCGGGCGACCGCGCCGCCGGCCTGCGGCTGCATCATGGGCGTTTCCACTTCCAGAAAATCGTGGTTGTCCATGAATTCACGGATTAGTTTAATGATCTTGCTGCGCCTGTGAAAAATTTCCCTGACCTGCGGGTTGGAAATTAAATCGAGATGGCGCTGACGGTAGCGGGTTTCTATATCGGTCAGGCCGTGCCATTTTTCCGGCAGGGGGTGTATCGCTTTGGCGGCAAGACGGATGGTTGCGGCTTCGATGGTCAGCTCATCCGTTTTTGTCCGGAACATTTTTCCCGAAACATAAACAATGTCACCTATGTCCAGCTTTTTGAACAGGGAAAAATCATCCTCGCTCAAGATATTTTTTGCCAGATAGCACTGAATCTGGCCTGTGCGATCCTGAATTTTGATGAAGGCCGCCTTGCCGAAATCGCGCACAGCCATCATACGGCCGGCGACCGAAAATTTTTCCGCAAGCTTTTCCAGATCCCCGGCGGTTGCCTCTCCGAGGCGAGAGATGATTTCGGCGGTGGTATTTTGAGGCTTGATATCGTTGGGATATAAATTTATTCCGGCTGCTTTCAGGGCCGCAATTTTTTCGAGACGAACCCTTAAAAGATCACTATCTTCCATAATTTCTCCATTTTTTATAAAGTCAGATTTCCTATATTTTTTTTGGCCTTTAGTCAAGTCGGATTGTGCCGGTGTTACCGCAGGGAACACGACGGCGCGAAAATTATGTTTGCCTGGAGCCCGAATGTTATGTATGATGAGCGACACTTTATTCACAGGGGGGGAAAATGATAAATAAAGCGATACTGATCGGCAGGCTGGGCAAGGATCCGGAAGTCCGCTACACGCAGGACGGGATGATGGTTACCAGTTTCAATCTGGCCACCGATGAGCAATGGAAGGATAAAAACGGTGAAAGGGTGCAAAGAACAGAGTGGCACCGTATTGTCACTTTCGGCAAGCTCGCCGAAATTTGCGGAAACTACCTGGTAAAGGGAAAACTTATTTTTATCGAAGGCCGGATTCAGACGCGCGCCTGGGAAGATAAGGAAGGCGTGAAACGCTACACGACGGAAATCGTGGCCAATGACATGAAAATGCTCGACTCCAAAGGACAGGGCAGAACCGATGACACAGCCGCGCCCTCCATGCAGCCGGATGCAGACCAGCCGGAGGACGTTCCGTTCTGACCTCCGGGGCTTCGATGATCAATCAATGACAGGAAGACAGGCGCTACTTGTCTTCCTCTTTTTTTGCCGGCTGATTTGTCGAGTCACTCTGGTCAGAGACTGATTTTTTGAAGTTTCTGATGCTTTGTCCGAGGGCGGAGCCGATTTGCGGCAGCTTTCCGACACCGAAGATAATCAAAACAATTACCAGTATGATCAATAACTCAGGAATTCCCAAACTTCCAAACATAAGTACACCTTCCTTCTTGCTTTTACGGCAGGCGCAGGTGAATCACCTGTCCCGGCTTTCCTAAATTTTCTATTTCTTTCCCGTCAAAACTCATCCGGATGCCTCCGGCGTTGCCGATGTCCACGCGGAAACGCTCTGCCTTGCGGCTTACTTTATCTCCGCGCTTGAGTAAGACCTCGGCAGGCTCTTTATCATCACTTTGAATACGAAGCCAGGTTTCTTCTGTAGCTTCAATGGCGAGAAGAAACTCTTTGCCATCTCCGGCATCGGCCGGCATCGCGGCAGGATTTTCGATTTTGCCCGCCGCCGAAGTGGTGGTTACCGGTTCTGCCGCTTGCTGAATCCTCGTTTCTTCAGGCAGTTTCTCCGTCGCGCCCGCCGCCTGCAGATTGTCCGGCTGCACAACTGGACTTTCAGCGGGTAGCACCATCGTCTTTTCCTGTTTTACGGGCGACTTTCCCGATAAATCCCCCGCCGGCCTGTAAGTTACACTTACCAGAAGCGACACGGCAATGAAAATAATAAAAATACTTCCGATCCACAGGATTGTTTTGTGCCTGCCTATGATTTGGGCAAGTGCTCCCGGCTTGGGCACATCGACGATGGCTTGTTCCTGCGCATGGACAGCCCGGTGATACTCTTCATAGCGTGCCAGCACCGGCCCGCTGTCCACGCCCAGCGCTGCAGCATACGTTTTTATGAAATTCCGGGCATACAGGGGCACGGGGAGCAAATGAAAAGCGCCGTTTTCAATTGCCTCCAGATTGACGACACTGATCCGTGTACGCTCGAATAATTCCTTTAGAGTCAGCCCGGAATTTTCCCGCGCCGTTTTCAGATCAGTTGCCGGGACATTTGTGTCAAGTTCTATAGTCATGTGCCTGCCGCAACCGTCGTGGAATAGTGGAAGCATATTTAACACTATTTATTGTCCAGCGCAACTTTTTATGAAGTCGTAATTGAGTCAGGAGTCACTTGTGTGATCGCCCTTACTTTTTGTACTGATTTGTGGTTTAAATCCTTTCACGATTTCAAGGCGGGGGAGTTCTGTATGAAAGAGATTGCCGAATTTGCCGTGTCACTCGCGCGCGACGCAGGAGCACTGCTGGTGGAAAAATTTACCGGTGAAAACCGTGTTTTTTACAAGGGAACAATCGACCTGGTAACGGAGGCGGATAAAATGTCGGAGGATCTGATACTGACACAAATCAGCCGCCGCTACCCCGGGCACGGAATCTTGTCCGAGGAATCAGACGCCAGAAATGAACGGGCGGCGGCCAGGTGGATTATCGACCCGCTGGACGGAACCACCAATTACGCGCACGGTTTTCCTTTTTTTTGCGTGTCGATCGCCTTTGAGCAGGACGGCATCATGGAGGCGGGGGTTATTTACGACCCGCTGAGGGACGAACTTTTTCAGGCCACCCGCGGCGGTGGAGCTTTCCTAAATGGCCGCAGGATTCATGTCTCCGCGGTCGATGAATTGTCCCGTGCTCTTCTGGCCACGGGATTTCCATATGATATCCGCGTCAGCCGCCAAAACAACCTTGATTACTTCAATCGAATGGCCATAAACGCCCAGGCCGTGCGCCGTCCGGGCGCGGCGGCCCTGGACCTGGCGTATCTGGCTGCAGGAAGGATCGACGGCTTCTGGGAGCTGAAACTGAAGCCCTGGGATACTGCTGCGGGCTCACTTCTTGTCCGGGAGGGGGGAGGTGTCATTTCCGATTTACAGGGAGAGGCGTGGAACTTGTACTCAACGGGAATTGTGGCCTCCAACCGCCTGATTCATGAACAAATGATGGAGGTCATAAAAAAAGTAGGAAACGAAATGAGATAAGCAGGGATTTTTATCTTTTTGCTTTCCCGCCTGTATTGAAGAGCCGGTCATGTTCCGATGAGCTTTATTATTACTTTTCTGGTGCGCGGCCCGTCGAATTCACAGAAGAAAACAGATTGCCAGGTGCCTAAAATCAAGCGGCCGTTTTCAATGATCACCATTTCGGAGGCGCCCACCAGTGAAGATTTTACATGGGCGGCCGAATTTCCCTCCGCGTGCCGATAGTTTGCGGCCAGAGGAATGGCGCGGTCTAGCGCCGCCAGAATATCGTGAGGCACATCCGGGTCCGCGTTTTCGTTGATGGTTATGGCGGCGGTGGTGTGGGGGGTGTAAATCAAGGCGATGCCCGATTCAATTTTTTCCTCTTTGACCATTTTTTGCACAGCCGCCGTGATATCGATCATTTCATGGCGGGCGCCGGTTTTAAGTGAAAATTCCTTTATCATGTTTGTCCGCCTTCATTTCATGCGGTTTTCAGCCGCACGGTAAATATCACCGATAATTTCTGCGGCGATCTTTTGCGCGGCCCTGCTTGCCGCCCGGGCGTATCCCCGTGGTGATTGTTCGTCCAGAGATTCTTCCTCGCGGTATTTTTTTTGAAATAAAATCCTTTCATCCATTTTTTTCCTGGTTGAATCTTCCATGACCAATGACATGCCGATCAGTGCCGTTTTTCCGTTTTTGTCTATCCGGAGGTAAAACTCCTCGATACTGCCGGAAATGATAAATCGCCCGCTGCCTGTTTCATGCCGTGAGAAGACAGCCTGAAATTTTCCGCCGGCCCTCATATCTGCGACAATGCCGTCGGCGAGCATGTCCGCCGGATTCACCGCCCACCTTGAATAGTTAAACGAGTCGAAACCGTAATCATCGTCGCGGAAAATCATGTCGGTCGAGTTATAGGCGGCGGCAATCGAAAAACGGTTAAACTTGATGCGGAACGGAAGCTCGCCTGCTTCGTTACGGGCGGAAGGCGGCCAGCTCAACAGATACTTTTCAATGCTGTAGGCCGGCTTTGAACTCGTGGCACAACCGGCTGCCAGTAAAATAAAGGCCGATACGACGACAAGCGGGCAGATGTGCTTTAGTACTCCCCTTGAACGTTGTTGCCTGAGCATTGAGCAATCCATGTGCGTCTTTTCCTTTCACTACTCCATTGGTTTGCGCGGCGGCGCCGGTTTCGTATAGATGAGCTCCGAGGGGTCGCGGTTGAGCCTGTCGGCAATGGTCTTTAAGCTTTCCGAGGTGATGCGCAGATTTTCCGCCGTATCCTGGAGCTCGTCGGTGATGGCTCTGCTCTTTATGTCCACGTTGCGGAGAATTTCGGCGGCCTGCCTCTCTTTATCCTCCAGTTTCAAAGCCTGAAGTTCACTTCCCGCCTGACCGACCAGTCGGCGGGCATCTGTCAGTACGCCGAGCGCTTCATCGAGTATCTGATCCACTTTGCCTTCCTGCGTGATGCGGTTTACCTGCGCGATGGTGTCATCCAGCCGGGAGGAAATTGATTCGAGATTGACGAGGATGTTTTGAATGCGATTGCCTTCCATTAATCTTTTTATCGTTTCGGTGGTTTGTATCAGGTTGTCGGATATGCTCCGGAAATCAATCGTACCGACTTTCTCAATCACCACCCCGGCATCGGACAGAAAACGGCTGATTTCCGACAGCCGCGACGGGATCACCGGATAGGGTGGTTTGAAGGAAAGCTTCGGCGAGCGCTCCAGTTCACCTTCACTGATACGGTCGAGTTCGATAAACACCACACCGGTGATGCCGGCCGCTTTCAGCGAAGCGATGGTTTGATGGGCCATATCACCACCGAGATTGATTTTCATGATCACCTCGATCAGCCGGTAGTCCGGGGCGACACCGATCCGTTTTACATTGCCGATGGCCACGCCGCGATACTTGATGGCGGAATCGACCTGGAGCCCCTGCACTGATTCATCAAAATAAACCGCATAAAGTGACCCTTTGGCGAAATACTTGGCGGCACCGACCCAGATGAGAACTCCCGCCAAGATCAACACGCCGACAATTACAAAAAGGCCTATTAAAAACTTTGAGCTATTTGTCGCCATAAGACCTCTCGTCGGCCGGTATTGACGGCGATTGACGCAAAAAGAAACTTGCCACCCGCCGGTCGCCGGTACGTTTCTTCAATTCCGCGGGTGTACCTTCCGCAATGATGCCTGCCGCCTGCTTGTCCAACATTAACACTCTGTGGGCTATTTTGTAAATAGACTCCAGCTCGTGGGTGACAATCACCATGGTTGTGCCGAGGGCCTCGTTTGTTTTGATGATCAGTTCGTCCAGCTCGACGGCTGTCACCGGGTCGAGACCGGCGGACAGTTCGTCGAAGAAAAGCACGCGCGGATCAAGTGCCATGGCCCGGGCGATTCCCGCCCTTTTTCTCATGCCGCCGGAAAGCTCGGCCGGATAGTGGTTGTCATAGCCTTCCAGATTGACCATGCCGAGCTTCATTTTGATTATCCGGTTTATTTTGTCCGCTTCCAGGTCTGTATGGGCCTGAAGGGGCAGCTCGATATTTTCCCCGATCGTCATCGAGCTGAACAGGGCGCCTGCCTGAAACAGAACGCCGATATTCCGGTAGTACTCGTTCAAAAGAGATTCAGATGCGGAAGTGATCTCCGTCCCCTCATAGAAAACCTGCCCTGCGTAAGGCTTTACAAGCCCGATCATAATCCTCAAAAGTGTGGATTTGCCGCAGCCTGATTCGCCGACGATCACCAGCACCTCTCCCTGGTAAACATCAAAACTGACGTCCTCGAAAACAATATTGTCCCCGAAACGTGCAGAGAGGTTTCTCACCTCGATAACCGCTTTTTTATTTCGTTGCATTGTCTCCGGCTCCGCAAGCACAGGTTTAAGTAAAGGTTTCATACCTTCGTACATAGTAGAGCATAATGGCAAAAATGGAGTCTGCCACCACAATCATAAAAATTGCGCTCACCACGGCGGAGGTCGTGAATTTTCCGACATCCTGGGCTCCGGCACGTACCATGAATCCCCGCTGGCAGCCGACGGCGGAGACCAGTCCGGCAAAAACGGCCGCCTTGATCAGGCTGGTTACGACATCGAATGCACTGATCGCTTTTATAGACTGGGTGACGTAGGTGTTAAAGGTCAGATCGAGGCTTGTAATCCCGATTATCATGCCGCCGATGATACCGAATAAATCAGCATAAATCGTCAGGATCGGCACGACAATGACGGTGGCGAGCACCTTGGGCACAACCAGAAAGCGCACCGGGTCAAACCCCATGGTTTGGAGAGCGTCAACCTCCTCATTGACGACCATTGTGCCGATTTCCGCGGCATAGGCGGAGCCGGAGCGGCCGGCGACCAGAATGGCCGTCATCAGCGGCCCCAGTTCCTTGACCATCGCGAAGCTAACCAGCGAGGGGACATAAATATTGGCGCCGAACTGTTTAAACTGCAGATAAGCCATGAAGGCCATGATCAGTCCCATCAAAAGCCCGATCAGTCCGACGATCGGCAGGCCGTCAACGCCGGCGCGCTTGACATAAAAGAGAAGATCTTTGCCCCTGAGCGACGTCGGATGTCTTAGAGTATAGACAAAAGCTGTGATAATGCCGCCCAGGAAAGTGACAAAATGAATGAAATCGCGCGCGACGGTCATTGATGCCTGCCCTATCTGCTGGATAAAGCCTCCCTGGCCGGCATCAGGCGCTAAAGCAGGCTTGGCGAGAGCCTCCTCGCGTATCACGCTGAAGATACCTTTTGCGTCATCGCTCAAATTAATCTCTTCAAATAAAATATTGTCTGCAGCCAGATCGGCTCTGAAGGTGAGAAAAGCGAGTGCGGCGGCGCTATCCAGATAATTAACACCGGCGAAATCGAAAATAACGACGTCAGGACGGGAAGTTTCAATCCGCTTTTGAATCTGATCAGTAAACTGGTTCAGATTTTTGAGACTGAATTCGCCGTCCAGATGTGCAAAAAGTCTCGCCCCTTCCTGGCGGAAAGAAATTGAGCATTCGGGACTGCCTTGTTCACTTGTCCAGGAGGCCATAGTTAAAACTTTTCATCTGCGCCCCCGAAGAGGACTTTGGTGGAGGATAAAAGCCAAATAGCTCGCCACGGTAAAAGACTAAACAATACCCGTTATTTAAGCCCCGTACGGAGCCATTGTCAACGAAAAAGAACAAATCCGCAAGCGATGATTGCTCTTTTAACTTTCGTCGAATGAGATTTAACATTTCGTGGAAATTTGTCGGAAAAAAGGCGTGTTTTATTTTTTGTCATGACGATTTTTTAAAGAAATTATAAAATGTTTCCAGGAAAAACCGCCCGGCGAAACACTACAGATTTTCCTGTGATATCAAATTGTTATGTTGCTGTTATTAACCCAGGCCGGGAGCTTGTCAGCTCTTGTCTGTAATTTCACAAAAAACTCTGGCACGCAAATTTCATTAGTATAAAGGCAAATAAAGCGAACAAGGGCTCCGGCCCTTAAACAAAACACCCAGGGAGGTAACAGATCATGAAAAAGACATTAGGAACCATCGTAGCGGCAGCGGCAGTAGTTCTTCTGACAGCAACCTTTGGATTCGCCGAGTATGCGGCGGCGGGCGCGGCCAACTTTCCCTACTTCCAGCTTGGCTGCCTGATTGTGGGCGGTTTGATTCTGGTAAGCCTGAAGAGAAAGTATGACCGCATGTACACAGCGGAAGCAGTCGGCGCCTTTGCTCTTTACACGATTTTGATGGCGCTTTTCACCAACCCGGTCATTGATGTTGTGAAAACCATTGTGACCTGATTCACAGTTCAAGTTCAAGAAGCGGTATCTCCACCAGGCCGCTGCGAGAAGAATCATGATCTGTAGAAATAGCCCCCTCAGGGTGCCTGCCCTGAGGGGGATTTTGTTTTTAGCTAAAGGATAAAGGATAAAGGCCAGAGGATAAAGGTAAAGGATGCTTCGACAGGCCGAGCACTAACGGTTAAATTGGTAATGTTTCATTGTTAATCGGGTGCAAACGGTTGTGGAGTGCCGGGGCATCGCGGCACAAAACCATTAGCCCCGGTCATGTTCGGCCGATGCCAGTTTAATGCTCACGGCCAGTACTTCAATGGCCTTTTCCAGTTCGCGAACGGGCGGTCTGGTCGGGGAAATGCGGATATTGGAATCGGCCGGGTCTTTTCCGAAAGGGAAGGTGGCGCCCGCTGGTGTCACGGCCACGCCTGCTTCCCTGCACAGGGCCACGGCGCGCCCGGCCACCGGTCTGGCCGTATCAAGACTGATAAAATAGCCTCCCTCCGGCTTGCTCCAGGTGGCAAGGCCCGTGCCCCCCAGTTCCCTTTCCAATACATTGAGCGTGGTTTCGAACTTGGGTCTGAGGAGTCGTGCATGTTCTTTCATGAGGCCGGCGATGCCTCCCGGGTATGAGCTGAGGAATTTGACATGGCGCAGTTGTTCGGGCTTGTCCGGGCCGATGAACATCGAACCGAATAGCCTGGCTATATAGGCGAGGTTCGCCGTGCTGGTGGCCATGAATCCCAGACCGCCACTGGCGAAAGTCGTCTTGGAGGTAGAGCTGAAAACATACACCCGGTTTGGATTGCCCGCTTCCGCACAGGCGCGAAGCAGGCTTTTGGGAGGCCTGGGATTGTCAATAAGATGGTGAACAACGTAGGCGTCGTCGGCAAAAATGGTAAAGTCAGCAGCGCCTGTTTTCATCGCAGCCAGTCTATCCACGGTTTCATCCGAGACAGTGTCGCCGGTCGGGTTGGAATAGGTGGGAACAAAAAGAATGCCCTTGACGAGCGGGTCTTCCGCCGCTTTTTCCACTGCGGTCATATCCGGCCCTTCCTTGGTCATCCGCACGGGGACCATCTCAAAGCCGATCTCGTGAAGGAGCGTGAAATGCCTGTCATAGCCTGGAACCGTGACGATCATTTTAGGTTTGTTTTCCCTGCACCAGGGGGCGGGACTGTTCAAAAGCCCCTTTAGCATTGCCCACATCAGGACTTTGGAAATAATCAGGAGACTGGCGTTATTGCCGACCAGCGTTTCTTCAGGCTTTGCGCCCAGCAGTGGCGCAAACAGTTCGCGCGCTTCCGGCAGGCCCAAAACACCGCCCGGATAATTGCGGATGTCCAAACCGCTTCCGGTAATGACATCTTTTTCCGTGACGATGGTCAGAATCTTATTGGATAAGGCGAAGTTGTCATCGCCGGGCTGGCCTCGTTCGATATTAAGTTTCAGATTCAATCCTTTCAGGGCATCGTAGCGCGCCTGCAGGTCTGACAGATTTTCCATACGACTTTTTGACCTCCACATACGGCAAGTTTTGTTTTCGCTTCTGGCACGGGTGCTGAATTTTGTCAATCCGGTTATTTTCTGCTTACGGATGGCCCGGTAGAATATTCCTCACAACTGTTTATTGTTTTTAACCTTGCATCGGGTACTGATTTACAAACACCGGATGCTTTTTGCGGTTTTTCCTTATCAAATATAATCCCGGAAATTCGACCGGAGTATTTGCCCGGCAATTCCCGTCATTTACACCTGTTTTTTTGCCACCAGAGAGGCGAAATGCTCAAAGGAGCGGTCGAAGGTGCTTTCTGCATCGGGAGGAAAAAAGCATGCAGGCAGCTGTCTTTTCTTCAGATGATAAAAGACGCAGTCGCAGCAGATTCCCTTGCGGCTGCAGGGGTCGTAGGTGCAGTTGCACCGCTTGAGGTTGTTTTCTATTTTACATTCCATAGGCTCTCCCGATG
This sequence comes from uncultured Smithella sp., assembly GCA_964460865.1. Lineage (GTDB taxonomy): Bacteria > Desulfobacterota > Syntrophia > Syntrophales > Smithellaceae > UBA8904. The sequence continues at coordinate 29,861 of CAYWRV010000003.1, forward strand.
GCGACTGTGTAGTGCCTGTCTTTTTCCGCCCCGACGAAACGACGCACCGGTCAGTTGGTGAACAAAGTGGAATCCGGGCGGACGAAATTAATTCAAGGTTAGCACAGCGCGGGCGGGTTTTCTACCCCCTGCCCGCTGAAACAGCCGGCAGCTTTTCGTCTGCACCGACATACAGCTTCAACGACAGGGCAAAATGAATAACGGCGCTCAGGGAAGGCTCTCGAGAGGGCACATCTATATCGCGGTCGATGGTGGATGAGTATAAACCCCTGAAAAGGCGGCTTAAAATCTGTCAGCTGAACATTTCGGGGCAATAAATTCCTGATTTAATCCCAGATTACGCAATAGGGTTCAATTTTGGAATGGTTACAGGCAACGAGAAGCGTGATGTTTTGTCCCAAAGCC
>CAYWRV010000004.1:0-29590 GCA_964460865.1 uncultured Smithella sp.
TTGATATTATTCATGTTTTTACGACAAAATCAGAAGTTGCTGTCAAAGTCGGGACCGTGGTAGCACAATTCGGCAGACTGCCGGATCTCCCCGGGTATGACGCACAGACCTTCACGCTTATACCTGTCGGATCTACGTTACAGCGTTCCGTGCAAGTACCGGGCTTTGACGATAATTGCCGCCTTACCCCGCTGTAACGCCTCGTATCCGCTTCCTGTTCGTCAGGCCAGCGCTTTGCCTTCGGCTTCCTCCAGATTCGCAGTTACCCGCGACACCCTTGCCGTTTAGCTAACTCTTCCCCTTGCCGGGTAAGTAGTGGACTTGCACCACCAAGTCTGTGCGCCCTGCCGGGCGCACCACAAAAAAAAGCCGTTTGTGAAAACGGCTTTTTGGCAAGTGGTCAGGAAAAGTTATGACGTGTATTTTTTCTTTGCGTCAAGCAGCATGGCGTAATGCTTTCTTTCCTCTTCAATGATTTTTTCAATGGTTTCATGCTGGGCCTGCGGAACGAGGTTTTTAATCTCATGATAGTACAAAATTGAATCCAGTTCGCGCTGCATGGCGAAGTCCAACGCGCTCGGGGTATCGGTGACCGCCGACAGTTGTTTGTCCATGACCTCTTTGGTGAAAATTATGTTGTTATCCACATAATTTCTAAGATACTCGGCATACTCCCCAGCGTATCGCTCCGGCGGCGTATAGGTTTCAATCTGTGACAGAAGCTTTTCGAAAATCCGTTTGTGAGCCGCCTCCGCCGCAGCCAGACCCGCAAACAGCTTTTTAACATCCGCCGCCTGGGCCATCTTCTCGGCGAAGCCGTAAAAAGTAATCCCGTTTTCCTCAATACGTACGGCAACTTCCACTATATCATTGGCCGTGAATACCTGCATAATCTCCTGCCTCCCGGTTTTTTAAAATACTTTAGATCATTGAACATATTTTGCAACCGATTGCAACCTTTTTGCTGCCGGCTCAAAGCCATTTCTTTTTGCGGAAGAACAAAACCATCACCACCACAATGACCAGCATTATCCCCCACACGGTAAAATACCCCCACTGCCACTTGAGCTCCGGCATATTTATAAAATTCATCCCGTAGATGCCCGCGAGGAACGTAAGGGGCATGAAAATCGTGGCAATAATCGTCAAAACCTTCATGACCTCGCTTTGTTTCATACTGGTTGACGACAGGTAAACGTCCAGCATGCCGGAGAGCATGTCCCGAAACGTATCCACCGTATCAATTACCGCGATCATGTGATCGTAGATATCTTTGAAGTAAATCTCATTGGAGGCCTCAATCAGCGGTGAATCGGAGCGCTGGAGGGAGCTGATGGCTTCTCTTAACGGCCACATGGATTTGCGCATGAAAATAAGTTTTCTTTTCAGGTTGTGAACGGACTGCAGGCCGAAGGGCGTTGTCTCACGGATCAGTTCATCTTCCAGGTTTTCAATTTTTTCTTCTATGTCTTCCAATACGACAAAATACTGATCGACAATATTGTCTATTACATGGTGAGCCAGAAGATCCGCTCCCGCCTTGCGAAATCTGCCTCTTCCGGAGCGCAGCCTTTCCCGTATCGGATCCAGAATTTCACTTTTTCTCTCTGTAAATGACAAAACAAATTTATTCCCGAAGATAACGCTGACCTGCTCCTGTTGAATGTTTTCATCGAGATGATTGTGGAAATTTTTTAAAACTATATAGATGTAGTCTGTAAAATCCTCCATTTTCGAACGCTGGTCGGTATTGAGAATATCCTCCATAACAAGGGGATGCAGGCCGAATAAAGAGCCGATTTCCGCCAGCAGCTGTACATCCTGCAGGCCATCAACATTGACCCAGAGAATGCCGGGCAGACTTTTTTCGTCTCTTATTTCCATGACGGAGGAGACTTCTTTTTCCGTGACGGATGCCTCATCGTAGCGAAACACCGTGATTTTCGGTTTTTCCGCATACGCCCTCCCTATATGCACGAGCGTGCCAGGGGCCAGGCCGGCCTTTTTGGATCTCTTTTTTATAGCCAAGCGCATATTGATTTTCCTTTCACTTTCCCGCTTGAAAAATACCTTGCCCTGTCCGGCTTCAACCTTATTATCTGACATTTCTGTCCGGCGGCGCGGGATGTGCCCGGCTCAGCCAAAAGATAATTCTCCCGGGCAGCCGAAATGATAATAATATGGCGGGTATCCCTGTAAAATCATAATTATCATAAGCTAATTTTCTCCCGAACCGCCTTGGGGAGGCCATTATTTCTTTTTTATACTTATATTGACACGAATCTGCGGCGGATCGCCGTTGGGGAAAGTCACTCCCCGCGCCGGAGCCAGTCTCAACGTTGTAGCCATAGTACCGGAAATTCCCTGCAGATCCAGCGGCTCTGTAGCGAGGCTTATTTCTCCGGCTTTCATCCGGGAACCTATCAGCACCCGCACCGAAGACGGTTCAAGTGATGTTTTTTTAATTACCAGCCCATCGGCAAGATGGTTACGTGTGGTCAGTTGCACCGGCAGAGATGCCCAGATAAGCCGGGACGCGTTAACCCGCACTTTAGAAGGACTGATTTCGGCTACCGTGAGATTGGAGGGCGCGTTGACCAGGTCTCTGCTTAGTGTGAATTCCCGATTTGTTTCAGAGACAGAAGAAAGATCCAGCGACAGCCGCAACGATTTTTCCTGCAGGAGTCGGAAAGCCTGCGCGGACCCCTGCAGGATGACTTTCGCTTCCGTAAGCTGCGGCTCTTCAATTTGCCAGGTTTGCGGAATATTTTTATATTCCACCGGGATGATAAAATCACGCCTCAGTGTGTCACGCTGGTAGCCGACCGCTATCCACAAAACAAAAGCCAGAGTCAGAGCAATGACTTTTTCTTTTGTGCTTTCCCGCATCCATGACAAAACAGGCTTCGATCCCGCTAACGGCTGGTAACGGGCAAAGTGTTTTTTTAAAAATTCATTGAGCACGGAGGGACCGGAAACTATGGAAAGAGCACCGCCTGATGCCAATGAAATCGTACCACGTTCTTCGGAAACAACTACGCACAAAGCGTCGGAGCGCTCCGAGATACCCAGTGCGGCCGTATGACGCAGGCCGATATTTTCATAGTGGCTGATACCGGCCGACAGGGGCAGGTGCGCGCCGAATGTTAAGATGCGATCACCTTTTATGATAACCGCCCCATCGTGACCGGGCGAGTGAGGAGTGAAGATGCTTTCCAAAAGAACGGGGCTTAGCTGTCCGTCCAGGACGATGCCTCCGTTTATGTGCCTGCCCAGCGGGTCAGAGCCCTGAATCACCATCAAGGCGCCGATTCGTTTTTTAGCAAGATTACCTGCCGCTTCGGCAATAATGTCCGCCGACCGTTCCAGCACCGGCAGAGGCGCGGCAGTTCTACGCAGATTGCCGAACAGAGCCAGGCGCTCAAAGACGCCACGCAGATCCTCCTGAAAAATCACGACGAGGACAAAAAGCAAAATGGCAAAAAATCCCTGCAGAACGATGACCGTCAGGTAAAGCTGGAGAAAACGGGCGGCCAGGTAAACACAACCTAAAAGCAGGATGCCGATCAGGACGAAGCGCGACGCCCTGGTCTTAAACCACCTGAGCAATGCAAAGATCATCGCGGCGATAATTGCAATATCCAGACCGTCTTGAAGACGGATGTTCTTGATGGCAGAAAGTGCATCAATGATAATATTCATGAATACGGCTCCCCGGGATGCCGAGACGGTGTAATTTTTATAACGGCATTTTCCCGCTCCTGTCAAGAAAGATTGAACTGACCAGGGCTCTTTTCACTCCGAAACAGGCCCGGGCAACCTCCGATTCCGGTATGATCATTTGTTCAACCGGAAACTTCCTGCCGGCACGCCTCTCAAAAGGCTTGAGGATGGGCATCTCTCATGGTATGAAGTCCGGCATCGCCTGAAAGGATCACTGCAGTGAAAATTGTTTCTTACAATGTCAATTCCATCCGCTCCCGCCTGCACATCGTACTGCCGTGGCTCAGGGACAATCTTCCGGATATCTTGTGTATGCAGGAAACAAAGGTGGAAGATGGCAAGTTCCCCGAAGAACCCTTTGCCGAACTGGGCTATTTTGTATCCTTTCGTGGCAATAAGCAATACAACGGCGTGGCCATCGCCTCACGCGTGAAACCGCTTGATGTGTCGTTCGGCTTGCCCGGAGACCCGTCCGATGCGGATCGTCTGGCACTGGCCCGGTTTGATAATCTGTCAATTATAAACGTGTATGTTCCACAGGGGCAGGAGGTAACCAGACCGCAGTTCGCCTATAAACTGGATTGGCTGGCGCGCCTGAAAGACTATCTGGCCGGCCATTTCAAGACCGATCAGCCGCTGGTTTTATGCGGAGATTTCAACGTTGCACCGGAAGACCTGGACGTGCATGATCCCAAACGGATTCTGGGCCATGTATCCTTCAACCCGGAAGTATGGAGGGCCTATCAGGGCGTGCTTTCCTGGGGACTGACGGACGTTTTCCGCTATCACCATCCAGATGAGCCGGGGCAATATACCTTTTTTGATTACCGTCTGCGTGATTCCGTCGCACGTAATCTGGGGTGGCGCGTTGATCATATTCTGGCCACACGTACACTGGCCGCCTCTTCCACCGGATGCACCATAGACCTCGCCACGCGGCAGACGGACAAACCGTCCGATCACGCAGTGATTTACGCTACCTGGGAAGGTGATTTGCGATGAATAACGAGGAAGGGCTCAAGGACATCAATCAGATAATCGCCACAAGCTTCGGTAAAGTGGCACAAAGCATCCTGGCCGCCGAAACAGTGAGCGGTCTTTTTGAAAACCTGTTTGACGGTATTGAGAGGGAATTTGCGATCCCCTTTGTCTGGCTGACACTGATTGAAAGTGAAACCACCGGACAGCTCATCAACGAACTCAACTCGTCAGAGATGCTTAAAAGCCGCTTCTCGGTCGTGTCCGAAGATTTCATAAAAACAATTCTGCCCGCAGACAGCAAGCCTGTTTTAGCCAATCGTGGTCTAAAACCCTTTTACAGACTTTTGCCGCCCGAACGGAAGTATTTCATCAAATCCGTTGCGGTAGTGCCTTTCACAATCGGCGGCCGGCTGGCCGGAACCTGGAACAACGGCGACGCAGACGCCAACCGCTATGAACCGGATATGAAGACGGACTATATAGAAAACCTGGCAAAACAAATTTCCCGCCGGCTGGACGTGATCGTCGGCGAAAAGAGAAAGGAAACTGAAGATAGTCATGATTGACCAATGGATTTCTGAAATCAAAAAAAACTGCCCGCCGGAGAGCCTGGGCATGATCCTTGTCCACAATGGCCTGGTCCGGGCGACCTCTAAAGAAGGCAAGCAGGTTAGCGGGATGAAACTTTCCTACGATCGCGCTGCCCTGGACGAGCTTGTGCGCCGGATGCGCGACACTGATGGCATTGTCGACATCAGGGTACTGATTAACGAGGGTGAGCTCGAGCTCGGAGACGACATCATGCATGTATGCGTTGCGGGCCGCTATCGAACGGATGTTTTTCCGGTTTTTCAGGAACTGATTTCGCTGATAAAGAAGCAGATCGTTCACGAAGAAGAACGATAGGCTGTTGAGTGCCCCTTCCTCAAAGCTTTCATTTGGCTTCGATATGAGTTTGTGCTATAGCAAGCGCGTAATACGCTGTCCCGGGAGACCAGGCGCATGATCTATGATGAAGAATTTGAAACTCTGCCGCGAGAGGCTCTCGAGGCCCTGCAACTAAAAAGACTAAAACAGGTAACAGCCAGGCTCTATCATAATGTAGGGTTTTATAAAAAATCATTTGACAAAGCAGGCGTCACGCCTGAAAGCATCAAAACTCTTGACGATCTGCAACGCTTCCCCTTCACCACAAAACAGGATCTGCGCGATAATTATCCATTCGGCCTGTTTGCATCACCGATGAACAACATCGTCAGACTGCACGCCTCATCCGGCACCACCGGCGCTTCCACTGTGGTCGGCTACACTCAGCATGACATAGACATCTGGTCCGAGTTGATGGCCCGCTCCTTTGCAGCCGCGGGGCTGACAAAAAACGACGTCATTCATAACGCTTATGGGTACGGCCTGTTCACGGGAGGGCTGGGGGCTCACTACGGAGCGGAAAGAATAGGCGCCAGTGTCATACCTGTGTCGGGCGGCAACACCAAGCGCCAGATCACAATATTACTTGATTTTCAGCCCAGCGCCATCTGCTGCACTCCTTCTTATGCGCTGAACCTTGCCGAGCAGGCGCTGGCCATGGGTGTGGATCTACATTCACTGCCCCTGCGCGCGGGCATCTTCGGGGCGGAACCCTGGAGTGAAAACATGCGCACCGAAATTGAAAACGCGATGGGACTGACCGCTTTCAATATCTACGGTCTTTCCGAAATCATGGGCCCCGGGGTAGCCATGGAGTGCGCGGAGGCGCGCGACGGCATGCACATCTTTGAAGATCATTTCCTGGCGGAAATCATCGACCCGGACACGGGTGAGGTACTGCCGGCCGGCCGGGAGGGGGAGCTGGTCTTCACCACACTGACCAAAGAAGCCTTCCCCTTGGTCCGTTTCCGGACGCGCGATATAACCCGTCTGATACCGGAGCCCTGCCGTTGCGGGCGCACGCACATCCGTATGGGACGTGTGATGGGCAGAAGCGATGATATGCTCATCATCCGCGGCGTCAATGTCTTCCCCTCTCAGGTAGAAGCGGTACTGGTCGGCGTGGAGGGCCTTGAACCCCATTACCGGCTCATTGTCGATCGCGAAGGCACGCTCGATACGCTGGAGATCCAGGTCGAATTATCGGAAAAACTCTTCAGCGGCTCGGGTGAAATCAGGGCCCTTCAGAATATCGAACTTCAGCTGAAAAAAGATATGAAAGACTACCTGGGGATAAACGCCATCGTCAAACTGGTCGAACCCAGAACCATTGAGCGCTCGGAGGGAAAGGCAAGCCGTGTGATCGATCGGCGGGTTCTGTAATTTGCGGGCGGAAAGAAAACCGTCCGGCACGGTTCGGGCTTGTACCGGCCGGAAAACACGGCGGCGCGGCACTGAAAAATAATTTCATTTTTTTACAATCAACTCTTGCAACTTATTTGCGCTTCGCCTAAAGTAACAAAAAACTTTTAACAAGGGAGGTAATTATATGGCAAAAGCAATGACCAAAGCGCAGTTGGTGGAAAAGATCGCAACAAAGGCAGACATTACCAAAAAAGCGGCGGGAGAAATTCTGGATTTAATCGCCGGCATCGCCTACAAGGAAGCCAAGAACTCATTTACACTGCCCGGCCTGGGCAAACTCGTGCTGGTGCAGCGTAAAGCCCGCATGGGCAGAAACCCGGCCACCGGCGAAGCAATCAAAATCCCCGCCAAGAAAGTCGTCAAGTTCAGAGTGGCCAAAGCGGCCAAGGATGCAATCCTCGGCAAAAAATAAACGCCCTGATTACCTTATAAACGTCGGCCCGCCCCATACGGGGCGGGCCGGTTTTTTTATTCGTTGGCGGCAAGCAGACAAACGGCTACACCGGCAAACCACATCCGGCAGTTAAAAAAACAGCAACCGGACAGCCATACGTGATATTGCAGGAGCAATCACCTGGAACATAGGCAGGAAGATGAGAAGCGGGCAAAACCAATCCTATACGCCTGAAGGCGAAGCAAAGGGATATTGTCCTACCCTTTATCCAGTCCAAACAAGCTTCCCGCCGCTCCAGCACTCATTGGCCTTTTGACTATCTCTGCCCGAGAAGCTTTCTGGCCACGACGACACGTTGGATTTCGTTGGTTCCTTCATATATCTGACAGATTTTTGCATCCCGCATATGCCGTTCCGCCGGATATTCCTTCACATAGCCATAGCCGCCGAAAATCTGGACGCATTCTATGGCTGCATTCATGGCGACATCCGACGAATAGTATTTTGACATGGCGGATTCCATTTCGAAATCCATGCCCTGGTCTTCCATCCAGGCGGCACGCAAAAGCAGCAGCTCCGCCGCGTCAAGTTGGGTGGCCATGTCGGCGAGTTTGAACTGGATAATCTGGTTGGACACGATTGGTTTACCGAACTGGACACGCTCCTTGGCGTAGTTCAGCGCATCTTCCAGGCAGGCGCGACCGATGCCGCAGGCCTGTGCGCCGATACCGATACGGCCCGCATTCAGCCCCGCCATCATCTGCTGAAAGCCCTGGCCCGGTTTCCCCAGAAGATTGGCTGCAGGAATCTCCGCATCTTCAAATACAAGTTCGGATGTGCCGGACGCCAGAATACCCAGCTTCTCTTCGACCTTGCCGACCTTGAAGCCGGGTGTTTCCTTCAAATCGACAATCAGGTTAATTACTCCCTTATAGCCCAGCGACAAATCCGTCGTCGCCGCCAAAACACAATAACGGGCCACCGGACCGTTGGTGATGAAAACTTTGGTCCCGTTGACGATGTATTTGTCGCCTTTTAGCTCCGCCTTGCAGCGAAGCGCCGCCGCATCGGAACCGGCACCCGCCTCGGTAAGGGCGTAGCAGCCTTCCACCTCGCCGCCTGCAACCGGTTTAAGAAATTTCAATTTCTGCTCATGTGTCCCGAAGGTCTTGACCGGATGACCGTATAACGTATTGTTGACCGACACAATCACCCCGCAACTTGCACAGGCCTTTGAAATTTCGATCATCGCCAGCACATAGGTTACATTATCCATGCCCGCCCCTCCGTATTCCGTGGGTACGGACACCCCCATGATGCCCATCTCACCCAGTTTGCGGCAGATTTCCTCGGGATGACGGTGCGTCTGATCCAGCTCTGCAGCGACCGGTTTGATTTCCGTCTCGGCAAATTTGCGGACCATGTCTCTAACCATCAACTGTTCTTCTGTAAGCGCAAAATTCATTACCTGTACCTCCTCGGGTTTTCATAAAAGGCACGAAATGAAACTTCCCCACCGCTGCACACATCTGTTTTACCGGCCGTGTGACTACCCCCTGCCCGGGCACTGATGAAAGCAGTTCATTTGCCGCCGTTACGTGTTCATATCATGTCCGTCTCTTTTCGCCGGGACACTATGGGCGTTATTCCCCCTTAAATACCGCCGGTCGCCTCTCCAGAAAAGAGAGCAGCCCCTCCTTCATATCCTCACTTTTCATTACTTCAGCCATTTTTTGGTACATAACCTTTATGGCCGCCTGATCTCCATCTTTGATCGCCCGGCGTGATGAGGCCAGCGCCTCCTGAACTCCCAAAGGCGCGGCCCGGGCCACCGTGCGGGCGATTTTCAGCGCCTGGTCGATCTGTCTGCCTGTTTCCGTCACATGCTGAATCAGGCCGAACCGGCAGGCTTCCGTCGCACTTATAATGTCACCTGTCAGCATATAGCGCATGGCATTGGACCAGCCGATTTCCCGCGGCAGACGCAGCGTAGCTCCGGCAGCAGGGAAAAATCCCCTCTGAACTTCCAGCATGGCAAAACGGGTATCAGCCGCCGCCACCCGGATGTCCGTATTGAGCATCAACTCAAGCCCCCAAGTATAGCAATATCCCTGCACCGCCATAATAATCGGTTTACGGCAGCGGGCTTCACTCATCATGTAGAAAGGATCGATTTCATTTTCCGGGTCATGGGGAAAACCTTCGCCACGGGCAAACCGCTCGGCCCAGTCGGCAAGGTCAAGTCCTGATGTAAAATGAGGCCCGGCGGCGTAAATAACGCCGGCACGCAGTCCGGCGTCGGAATCGAGCCGATAGTACGCCTGGGCAAGGCGGGAATACATCTCCCGGGTCAGGGCATTCATTTTATCAGGACGGTTTATTTCGATAAGAAGTAGATGTTCTTCGGTTTTGACGTCGATGGCCATGGCGGTCCTTCCAGCGGTAATCGGAAAAAAAGTATAGGTAAATGCAGGTATACTGTCAACGGAATAATAAAATTTCACCCCTGAAATGCCGGCATTCCCTGCCTGTGTACCTGTGGCATTCCTTTCGGGAGCGAGATGCAATTGAAGTTGCCGGACGTTTTGAAAAATTTAAGCTGTTGCATTCTCACCTCTTACTTTATATAATTAAAACGTATATTTTCAAAGACGTGTGGTTAAAGCTTTCTGACCAGGCAGATAAAATAATTACAATGCCATCAAAAAAGCCCCTTACAAAAAAAGATCAGAATATAGAGGTCAGGCCCCAACCGTCCCATAGCGCAGGGCCGGATTCTTTGCACGTATCCAACGGGATGGACGAGGCTATCATTATCACCACCGAGCACGGGAACATCCTGGATTGGAGTGCAGGGGCGGAAAAATTGTTCGGCTATACGGCAAGGCGGGCCACAGGCAAACCTCTTTCGAAATTCATTCCCTCTCTCCGGCAAAGGGAAATCACTGAGATTATTAAAAAGGCAAAAAACGGTTCTTCTGTTTCCCGTTTCGAGCAAATACTGACAGACAAAGACGGAAAAGATTTTACCGCTCAGTTGGGCATTATTTTAATCAGACCGCCCGGAACAAACTGCCTTTTGTGTACCATTCGCAATATCTCCCGGGAAAAAAAAGAACAGGCGGAATTGAGACGCTGCCTGAATTTTGTCGAAAGCGTGGAAGAGGGCTGTTTTGAAACAGATCTCGCGGGCAATATTACCTTTGCCAACGAAGCGGCCGTCCGCCGGACGGGCCACACCCGTTACGAACTCATCGGGCTCAATTACCGCAAATACACCTCGCCTGAAGAGTCAAAGAAAATAGCGGCCATATTCAATGAAATATACAAAACCGGTAATGCCGCAGTTGTAGATGATCTCGAAGTCATCGATAAAAGCGGCAATGTCCGCTACCTCGAATTATCCGTCTCCCTGATGCGTGACAGTGAAGGATCGCCTGTTGGTTTCCGCGGCACGAGCAGGGATGTAACCAGCGACAAAAAGACTCATCAAGCCGTTCAAAAAAACGAGGCGCGCTATCGTAATATGTTTGAATACAACGCAGCCGTGATGCTTCTGATCAATGAGGAGTCACAGCGGATCGTCGATGCCAATCAAGCCGCCTGCACCTACTACGGCTACAGTAAGGAGGAACTGCTCAAAAAAAAGATTTCAGACATTATTGTAGCAGAGCGGGAGACTTTGTCCGGCACCTGGAACGGGGCTGGTCACGACGGGCACAGTGGTGTCCTTTTACAGCACCGCCTGGCAAGTGGTGAGCCGCGGCCCGTGGAGGTGTTTTCCGGGCCGGTCGGCATTGACGGTCAGCCACTCGCATATTTAATTGTGCACGATATCTCTGAACGCCGTGCTGCCGAGAAGAAACTCGTAGCCAGTGAGGAAAAATATCGAACCATTATTGAAGGCATGGTCGATGGCTACTTTGAAAATGATTTAAACGGCCGCTTCACTTTCGCCAATGAGGTCACCTGCCAAACGCTCGGCTATAGTCTCGATGAGTTAGTGAAGTTTGATTACCGGAAATTCACCACTTCGGAAAGTGCAAAAAAAATCAGGGAGATATATACACAGACGCTCAAAACCGGCATTCCCTCGACTTTGGTGGACTATGAAATTATCCGCCGGAACGGCACCATCCTCACCCATCAACTGAATGTTTCGCTGATGAGGGACGCTGGCGGGAAACCAATGGGTTTCCGTTCCGTATCCCGTGATATCACCCGGCGTAAACAGGCGGAAGAGGCGCTCCGGGCCAGTGAGGAAAAATACCGCGGCATTTTGGAAAACATTACTGAAGCTTATTTTGAAAGCGACAGTCGCGGCCGCTTCACCTTCGTCAATGACGCGGCGTGTGTATTGACCGGCAGGGACCGTGAAGAGTTGCTTAAAATTGAATTAAGAGACTTTACCACTCCGGAAACAAGGCAGAAAATGATCGAAGCCTATCGCAGTGTTTATCAGACCGGCGAGCCCATCCATATCAATGATTATGAATTCGTCCACCGAGACGGAACTGTCCGCACGCATCAGGTCAACGCGTCCTTGATGAGAGATGCCGACGGAAAAAAAATAGGTTTCCGGTCGGTAGCCCGCGATGTCACGGAAAAGAAAAAGGCGGAAGAAGAATTACGCCGCAGCGAACAGAGAATCAGGGCTCTTTTCGACAATATGCCCGTCCCGACGCTGGTGTGGAAGGGCGAGGCGGACAGGCTCATACTGCAGGAATTCAATGAGGCGGCACTGCACTTCACGGGAGGTAAAATACTCCATGAAGTCGGTAAAACACCCGAGGCGTCTTTTACCGGCGCCTGGCATGTTGCTGCTGATATGCGGCAATGTCTGGCTACCCGCTCACCAATCGAAAAGAGTTTCTGGTTTAAATTCGACGGAACTCAGGAGAGCAGATACGTCAACATAAAATATGCCTTTACTCCGCCGGACAACGTCATTATGCATATCATCGACGTAACGGCGCAAAAAAAAGCAGAGGAGGAATTGAAATATATCAGTGTTCGTGATGCTCTGACCGGCCTGTACAACCGCTTCTACTCCGATGCGGAGATCGCCAGGGTAAGCGCCAGCCGCCTGCGTCCGGTGAGCTTCATTGTGATTGACTTAAACGACCTCAAGGGAATCAACGACCGCAGAGGGCACGCTGCGGGAGATCTGTACATAAAAAACACTGCGGATATGCTTAAGCAGACTTTCCGGCCGGAGGATATGATCGCCAGAACGGGCGGAGACGAGTTTCTCATTATGCTGCCCCTGGTCGATGAAAGCACCTGCCGTCAGGCGGTTGAGCGCCTGAAACACAACCTGGAACGATTCAATCAGACAACCGATCAGCCCGTCAGCATGGCAGCCGGTTTTGCCACTTCCCGCACCGGAAACGATGTGGCAAAAGTAATCGCCCTGGCCGACCGCATGATGTACCGGGAAAAAGCCAAAATGAAGGAAGAGGGCTCGGGTATTTGCAGTTACTGACTAGGGGCTCACTTTAGTGACTTCATAGCCGCGCCCGCGTAAAAGGCCTATCACACTGGAGGCGCCGGCCAGATGGGCAACGCCGACGATAATCATCGCGTTGTCTTCACCTTTGAGCAGTCCCTCGATCCTTTCCGCCCATTTTTTGTTCCTCTCCACAACCAGGACTTCATACAGCCGCGGGTAATTCTTCAGTTCGCGCAGATTAAAATTCTCCAGGCCCGCCTCATCACCTGTACGCCAGGCAGCCAGGATATCCTCAACTTTGCTCTCCAGATGCAAAAGGTCATCGATGGTTTCACTGACCTGTTCATTGCCCATGCCCTGGTCGAGCATATTAAGAAAAGAGAGCTGATCGTCAGCCGACTCCAATCCTCCGGTAGGCTTGCCATCCCTGAGTGCTCGCTGATAAAAGAAACGATCCACACCGAAATCCGCCTCCACCCCTATTCGCGCCAGTTCCTGCATAGTGAGCATCATCGAAAGCATCCAGGGCCTGAACAGTTGATACTGTTCAAACGGGTAACCGCGCTCCCTGCAAAATTTCTGCGCTTTGGCGTAAACCGCAGGCTTAAGATGCTGCCTGAGTGTCGTACCGTCTGCGTAAGCGGCGATGGCCATGAGTTTTTGCGTGTACAACTTCGTCTCCAGATCGGCGGGGGGCGCTTCAAAAATAATCCGGGCTGAATCTGTGTAGGCCTTTTCAAAAACGGATGGAAGCGGATGATCCGAGGCGCGAAGAACATGGCAGGCCCCGGCCAGATAAACATTGGCTTTCGGGCCTTTGGCCGCCCATACGGAAGAAGTTTGCGGATATGCCACCGGAGCGTTGAACAGAATCGCCATGCAAACCATCAAAACGACTGATGCGGACTGTTTCACATTAAAACCCCTTTTATTTGGTCGCTCTCCGGGAAAAGCAGACTGGTGCGTGAGTTTATAAGCATTCCTCGTGCCGGGGTCTGGCTGCCTTGAGTAAAAAGCCCCGATCTTGGTGATCGGGGCTTTGCATCTTTTTACAGATTTCTGAACCTTCCGGCGTATCTCATGTCCCCAGATAGGCCTTCTTTACTTTTTCATTCGTGATAAGGTCTTTGCTCAGACCTTCGAGCACCAGATGGCCGTTTTCCAGCACATACCCATGCCTGGTGATCATGAGCGCAATTTGCGCGTTTTGTTCCGACAGGAAAATGGTAATACCCATTTCATTGAGCTTTGTAATGGCCTCGGCGATACCTTCTACAACCAGCGGCGCCAGCCCCATGGAAGGCTCGTCAAGAAGCAGCATCTCCGGCTTGGACATGATCGCGCGGCCGACAGCCAGCATCTGCTGCTCGCCCCCGCTGAACGTACCGGCAACCTGCTTGTAGCGCTCCTTGAGCCTCGGAAACATGGTGTAGACCTGCTCGAGCGTTTCTTCGATGGCCTTTTTGTCCTTACGGTGATAAGCCCCCAGCATCAGGTTCTTATGCACGGACAAAGCGGGAAACAGCTGCCGTCCCTCCGGGCAAAGAATCAAACCTTTCCCCACGACTTTGTGGGCAGGTAAATGATTAATTGCTTCACCTTTAAATTCCACCGTCCCCTTGGCAGGCTTCAATATACCGACAATTGTCTTGAAAAGGCTTGTCTTTCCGGCACCGTTCCCGCCGAGCAGCGCGACAAAGTCACCTTGCGCAATATTCAGAGAAACATCATGGATGACCTGATGTTCACCAATCATCGTAGTTACATTATTTAATTTAAGCATCCTTTTTTCTTCCTAAGTAGGCTTCGATTACCTGGGGGTCGGCGGCGACGGCCGCGGGCTTTCCCTCGGCAATTTTTCTGCCGTAGTTTAAAACAACAATCCTGTCAGCCAAATCCATAATCATGCGCATCTTATGCTCGATAAGACAGACCGTGATGCCCTTTTTGTTGATCTTGCGGATCATTTCCGTGATCATGGCTGTGTCTTCCTGAATCAGACCGCCTGTCGGCTCATCAAAAAGCATGAGTTTGGGCTCACTGATGAGCGCGATTCCTATGGCAAGTAATTTCTGCTCGCCCTGGGACAAGGTGGAAGCAGGCTCGAAGGCCTTCGCACCCAGATCTAAAAATCCGAGCATGTCGATGACCTTTTCCTCCACTTTCTTTTTATCGCGCTTCCATTGCGGTGTATGAAACAAACCACCCCAGAAACCGGTGGTGGTGCATTTGTAATACCCCAGCGCCAGATTCAGGGCGACAGGCAACCGGTCAAAAAGAGATGTGAGTTGAAAAGTTCTCGCAATACCTTTGCGGGATATTTTATTGGTACTCAAACCGGATAGTTCCTCGCCCATAAATTTCACGCTGCCGGAGGTCGGCTTGTGCATGCCGCTGATCAGGCTGAAAAGGACTGATTTCCCGGCGCCGTTGGGACCGATGATGGAGAGAATCTCGCCTTCTTTCACTTCAAAACTGACATCGTTAACAGCGACTGTGCCGCCGAAACTTTTAACCAGATTTTCACCTTTTAGCAGCACTTTACGCCCCCACCTTTGATTTCTTTATCCTGTTACTGATTTTCTTGTACAGTCCCATGAAGCCGGACGAGAAATATATGATAACCACAATCAGCAAAATACCGAACAGGATCATCTGGTAATCCTGCAGGAACTGCAGGTATTCAAGTAGAATCGGCAGGAAGAAAGCGCCGATAATTGGTCCTGCGAGTGTCCCTACACCGCCCAAGAGGACATACATCAGGAAGTTAAACGTAAGGCCGACCGTGGCAACACTGGGGGATATACTGCCGATAAGGCTGGCATAAATTCCTCCGGCCAGACCGGCAAAGAAATTGGCCACGACAAAAGACAAAAGCTTGGTGCGGAATGTGTTGATACCTACTGATTCAGCCAGATCCTCATTGCATAAAACTGCCATAAACGTCCGCCCGCGCATCGATTCGCGGATCCGGTACATCACAAACAGCGTCAACAGAAGAAAAAACAAAACCATATAATACTGGGACGTCTGTGATTCAAACGTCAGTACACCGATACCGGGAATGGGGATCGGACTCGGATGAGGAATGCCGACAATGCCGTTATGCCCGCCGGTCACCTCAATCCAATTTCCTGCTATCAGATAAATGATTTCACCCAGACACAATGTGGCAATGGCAAAATATGAACCGCGCGCCCGAAGCGTAGGCATCCCTACCAGAAACCCCACGACAGCGGCAAAAATAGCGGCCAGTGGCAGAGCGAGCCAGAAGTTCCAGCCCAGCGTGTAGGTCATGATGGCTACGCCATAGGCACCCAAAGCGAAAAAACCTCCATGTGCCAGCGTAAGCTGACCGGTATAGCCTAAAATAAGGTTCAGGCTCAAGGCTGCGATGGCAAACAGCAGGCTCATGGTAATGACCTGGCTGTAGTAGCGGTTTGTAATGACGACAGGAGCCAGCAGGGCTATAATCAGAACCAACAGGTAAAACCAATTTCCTTTTAACCAATTCATCATCTGCCCTTAATCTCCTTCCCAAACAAGCCGGTCGGCCTTATCGCAAGTATCAGCACCAGGGCACCAAACCCGAACACGTCCTTATAAGCAGCCGAAAAGTAGCCGCCTCCGATGGCCTCGATCAAGCCCAGGATCATCCCGCCGGCAATGGCGCCGGGAATACTGCCCAAGCCACCGAGAATGACGATGACAAACGCTTTCATGCCGACCAGGGCGCCCATACTCGGTGAGATCATAAAGATGGGAGCGACCAGACAGGCGGCAATCGCGGCCAGTGCCGTGGAGATGGCAAAGGTCATGGCGGAGACAAAATTCACGTTGATGCCGACCAGTGTAGCTCCTTCCTTGTTCTGAGCGACAGCCTCGATCGTGTTCCCCAGTGTCGTTTTTTTGATGAAAAGCTGCAACAGTATAATCATGGCTGCGGCCATGCCGATAACCAGCAGACGCTGCACGGACATGGTGATGCCGAAGAAATCAATAATCCCCGGATATGGATTCGGGATGCGGTGACCTTCCGGCCCCCATAGGACGACAACCACGTTCTCCAGGATGATAAGCGCGCCGAGCGCGGCAATCAGCGGGTTAAAGCCCGGGTCATTACGCAGAGGCTTGAAAACCAGCACCTCCAGAATAACGCCCGCCACCGCCAGAAGAATCGCGGCCAGAGCCACCGCCGGCCAATAGGCAAAACCGAAAATCGTGATTAAAAAGAAACAAACATACGCACCCAGCATGTACATGTGGCCGTGGGCGAAGTTCGGCACATGTAAAATGCCGAAAACAAGCGTCAGCCCCAGGGCGACAATGGCGTAGGTACTTCCTAACATGATACCGTTGAACACTTGCTGTAAAAATAGTTCCATTTAGACTCCATCGCCTGGATAACACACTACTACCATGACACGTGATCATGTAACGGCAAACAATAAATTATCCCCGGCAAGTTTAAGTTCATCAATGTTGGCTGGTCATAAATGAGCCCCTCCTTTTTGTCAAGAAGAAAAAAATGTTTTTGCGTCTTTCAGCAAATAGCACCGCTGGCACCAAACACATGAATCGTGCGGCATTCACCATGACCCATGGTCAGCATAAATCATTTACACTGCCGTCTTTAAAGCGCAAACGCGGCGTGAAACGACGGGAAATCACTGTTGACTTCAATTGCTTTATCAAGTAAAAAAAACCAGCAAACGGCTGCACACCCGGGCAAGGAAAAAATACAAATGGTACGTTCGGCACTTTTGGTAACCTTTGGCGTCGCCATAACCGCATTTTTCTCTTTCTGGGCCATTGTCTTTTCAGTCTTTAAAAATGCGGAAAACAATGTTCACAAGGTTGCCGTCATCTGGAGCAGACTCGTGCTCCGGCTCTGTAGCGCGAAAGTCGATGTGTTGGGCCTAGAAAATGTTCTTCCGGGCAAGCCCCAAGTGTTTATGGCCAATCATCAAAGCGATCTCGATATATTGATCGCGTTGGCGCATCTACCCGGACAAGTCAGGTGCATCGCCAAAAAAGAAGTCTTTGCCATTCCGATCGTCGGTCTGGTTATGAAACGCGCCGGTTACGTTGAACTAGACCGACAAAACCCTGGAAAGGACATCAAAGCTCTGGGAGCGGCCGCCGGACGCATCCGGGAAGGAAAATCGGTCGTCGTTTTCCCGGAGGGCACCAAAAGCCGCCGGGGGCAGGTGAAGCCTTTCGAAGAGGAGATGTTTTGTGTGGCTATCGAGTCCGGCGTACCGATTGTGCCTGTCAGTATCATCGTGAGCGTTGAAATGATGACGAGCCGCTCTTTACAGGCAGTGCCGGGAAGAATTAAAATGGTGATCGACAAACCGGTGCCGACAAATAACTACACAGCGGAAAACAGCCGGGAGCTGATGCAGAAAGTTCGCAATGTGATTATTGTAAACTATGATGTTTATCACGAAACAGGCACGCCTGACATCACTCAAAACCGGCCGGAAATGAACTGAAGGGACTGATGGAAGGAGCAACCAAAAATCGGGATCTGAGAGTAAAGGAAATCAAAGGCGTCGTTTTTCTGGCTTTGGCGGTTTTTTTGCTGCTTAGCCTTCTTTCCTATTTCCCGCAGGATCCTTCTTTTACTCGCGCCGTGCCGCCGGACGGACCGGCGACTCATAACCTGATCGGCAAGGCGGGCTCATATACGGCGGATTCGTTCATCCGCCTACTGGGCTTCGGGGCGTTTCTTTTCCCGCTGGCTCTCCTGGCCTGTTCTTTCAAATTTTTTCTGAGCTCCTCTTTTGCAGTGGATAAATCGCGTCTTGGCGGTTTCTTCTTTTTCGCATTGTCACTGTCAGGACTGCTGAGCGCCGTCGTACGTGGCGGCGTGACATTTTACGGGGAAAAGTTGAAAGCGGGCGGGCTCATCGGCACAGGAATCTTTCAATTCCTGCTTCGCTATTTCAATTCGGCGGGAACCTACATCATTCTGATTTTAATTTTCATTGTTTCTCTTTTCTTTATCATAGAGTTTTCACTGGTCACGGTAAGCGAATCTTTTTCCGGCCTGGTCCGCGCTCTTTTCAAAAACATCAAAGACAGGCTGCCGGCTTTTCCTGCGGGGGTTTTCTCCCGACTGAAAATCAAAATCGGTCCGCCGCCAGTCTCTCCCCCTGCGGAGCCTGAGCCGAAAAAGATCAGGCCGCGAAAAACCGAGCAGACTCATTTTGATTTTTCAAAGCTGCAATCGGACGGAAAATTTCAGCTTCCGCCATTGACTCTCCTGGACGCCCCGCCTCAAAAGGACGGACGCGTCAAGCGCGATCAGCTGATTACAAATTCGCGGATTTTGGAAAAAAAACTGGCAGATTTCGGAGTGGAGGCCCGTGTCGTGGAAGTCATGCCCGGCCCGGTGATTACGATGTATGAGCTGGAACCGGCTCCAGGCGTGAAAATTAACCGCATCACGACCCTCAGTGACGACCTGGCGCTGGCGCTGATGGCACCGAGCATCCGCATTCTGGCGCCGATACCCGGCAAATCCGTCATCGGCATCGAAATTCCCAACCTCAAAAGAGAATCAGTTCTTCTAAAAGAAGTCCTCGACCATGAGTCTTTTGCCAAATCCCCTGTGCGTTTGCCGGTCGCTCTGGGTGTGGATTTTATCGGCACGCCCGTGATAGCGGATCTGGCGCGCATGCCGCATCTGCTGATAGCCGGGACCACCGGCTCGGGGAAAAGCGTCGCGCTCAACGCGATGATCTGCAGCATCCTTTTTAAAGCCGACCCCGACGATGTCAAGTTTCTGATGATAGATCCCAAGCGGCTGGAGCTTTCCTCCTACGAGGGCATCCCGCATCTGATGCATCCGGTGGTCGTTGACCCGAAAAAGGCTTCACAGGTCCTGCGCTGGACTGTGGAAGAAATGGAGCGCCGCTATCGGGTCATCAGCATGCTGGGCGTAAAGAGCATCGACGCCTACAACGAAATGGCCGCCAGGGGCGCCAAAACCAAATCAACCGGGACACAAAGGACACAGGCGCAACAGGATGCCCGCGGCGACACCAAAGCCCCTGAAGAAGAAGCAAATGCAGAGCACGTCCACCTTCCCTATATCGTCGTCGTGATCGACGAACTGGCCGACCTCATGATGGTCGCTTCACGAGATGTGGAAGAGTCTCTCACGCGCCTGGCGCAGATGGCACGCGCCGCCGGCATTCATCTGATTCTGGCGACACAAAGACCGTCCGTCGATGTCATAACGGGGCTCATCAAGGCCAATTTCCCCACGCGCATCTCATTTAAGGTGTCCTCAAAAGTCGATTCGCGCACAATTATTGATCAGCCAGGCGCGGAGCTGCTTCTGGGCGCGGGCGATATGCTTTTCATACCACCGGGCACCTCCAGGCTCACCCGTATCCACGGCGCTTATGTGTCGGACGCGGAAATATCACGAGTAGTCGATTTTGTGAAAATGCAGGGCCAGCCCACCTACGATGCGTCGATCGATAAATTCGATTTTGATTCCGCCCAGTCTTACAAAGAGGATGACGGCTACGATGAAAAATATGATGAGGCGGTGGCGCTGGTAGGCGAGCTGGGGCAGGCATCGATATCCCTTGTCCAGCGTTACATGAAGATAGGCTACAATCGAGCCGCGCGCATGATCGAGCAGATGGAGCGCGAAGGAATCGTCGGCCCCTCCGATGGCGCCAAACCCCGCAAAGTGCTCATCCGAAAGCTCCCGCAGTGAAAAAGAATTCAGGAACACTTCATATCATTTCACTGGGCTGTCCGAAAAATCAGATAGATTCAGAAGTGATGGGCGGCCTGGCGCGCCGCGCAGGCATGACGCTTATTGACCGTCCCGATGACGCAGATACAATTATCATTAACACCTGCAGTTTTATTCGCAGCGCTACGGAAGAGTCACTGGAGGTCATCCTCACTCTTGCGGAGGCCAAAAAGAAAACCCGAAGCGGGCAGAAGCTGGTTGTGGCAGGCTGCCTGGCACAGCGTTACGGAAGAGAACTGACACACGACATTCCGGAGGCGGACCTCGTCATCGGCACAAGCGAAGTCGGCAATATCGTCCGCCATCTAATGTCCAACAAACGCGGGTCTGTGATCACTAAACCGGATTTTCTGATGAATGCCGCACACGACAGGCTTTTGCCTGCCGGCTCTGCCACTGCATATCTGAAAATTTCCGAAGGCTGCTCCAACCGCTGCTCCTACTGTGTAATTCCATCGCTCCGTGGCGAGGCGCGCAGCCGCCGGCCCCAGGACATCTGTCGAGAGGCGGAAAATCTGGTCGCGCGGGGGAATCGTGAAATAATCCTCGTCGGTCAGGACACGGCGGCCTACGGTCGTGACCTGAAGACACGCCCGGGTCTGCCCGACCTGATTTCAGGACTCGACTCCATCAGTAAGTTACGCTGGATAAGAATTTTGTACACCCATCCAGCCCATCTGAGCGCAGACATCGTCGAAGCAATGGCGCGGCACAAAAAAGTCTGCCCCTATATCGATCTCCCCGTCCAGCACATTGACGATACTATCCTTGCCTCGATGAGGCGCCGTGTCACCGCGGACGGCATAAAGAGTGTCATCGAGCTGGTCCGCCGGATCATGCCTGATGCGGCCTTAAGAACATCACTGATTGTCGGCTTTCCCGGCGAATCACAAAACCGTTTTGCGCGTCTCGTGGATTTCGTAAGGGAAACCCGCTTTGATCATCTGGGTGTCTTTACTTATTCACCGGAGGAAGGAACCCCGGCAGCCGCGAAGCCATCACGCATCTCGCAAAGGGAAAAGGAGCGTCGCCGCGACCTTATTATGGGCGAGCAGGCGGCTATCTCTTATGAACTCAACCGCGGACTGATCGGATCGGCCCAGGAGGTGCTCATTGAAGCAAATAGTGAAAACAAGGATTACCCTTTTATCGGGCGTACACGCAGGCAGGCGCCGGAAATCGACGGCGTCACTCATGTAAAAGGTACGGACACTAAACCCGGTCGTTTTGTACGCACAAAAATCACCGGAGCGGATCATTACGACCTTTACGCTGAAATTGTTTAATTGATGTTTGACAAGCAGGCTTTCTTCGCCCTATAGTCCGGCATCAAACTATCACGAGGATGCAAATGGAAATTGCCGATGTTCTTTCCGGATATAAAATTGAGCTCTCCCGGGTCGAATCCTGTATGGAGAGCAATATCACCTCCGAGATAAAACTTATTACCGAGGTCGCCGATCACCTGATCGCCGGCGGCGGCAAAAGAATCCGTCCTCTTTTGCACCTGATTTCATCCCGGCTGTGCGGCTACCGGGGCGAGGCGAGCTTTGCCCTGGCGGCCGCCATTGAATTTATCCATACCGCCACACTTCTACATGACGATGTCATCGACGAGGCAGTCGTTCGCCGCGGCAGACCGTCGGCCAACGTTGTCTGGGGAAATGCGGTGAGTGTGCTGGTGGGAGATTTTCTTTATTCCAAATCCTTCAATCTGCTTTCCGAAACGGACGATTTGCGCATTATTCGCTTGATGGCGCAAATGGCCAACATCATGTCTGAAGGAGAGGTCTTTCAGCTGATGAAATGCGGCAGCGCGGATCTGACGGAAGAAGAATATTTCAGTATCGTGGAGAAAAAAACCGCCGTGCTTATCTCTGCCGCCTGTGAAAGCGGCGCGGTCATGGGCGGAGTCGATGAAGGCCGGGTGGCCGCCCTGAAGAAATACGGCTACAAGGTCGGCATGGCGTTTCAGATTGTCGATGACGCGCTCGATTATATGGCTTCACAAGAGGGTTTCGGAAAATCGATCGGCAAGGATCTGGAAGAAGGGAAAATGACCCTGCCGCTTATCTATACACTTGTACACAGCCGGACGGCCGACCGGGAAATGGTGAGAGCCGCCATTGAAAAAAAAGAACCGACGCCCGATGTCCTCAAAGCCATCCATTCTCTTATCCGCAATTCCGGTGGCATCGACTATGCGCTTGAGCGGGCGGCAGGGTTTATCCGTGAAGCGACAGACGAGCTTTCAATATTTCATGATTGCCGGGAAAAAGAGGAGCTCCTCGCCGTGGCCGGCCATGTACTTTCACGAAAAACGTGAGCCTTTACCAGCTTGTGTTCACATCAATGACCTTACCCGTCCCGGGCTGCTATTGAATTGCGCATGACGGGTCTTCCCGCTTCCAGAAAGGGGACATCTCGCGCAGCCGCTCGATGATCGGGGGCAATTTTTCAATTACAAAATCAACCTCTTCTTCCGTGTTGTAAACACTGAGACTGAAGCGGATCGAGCCGTGCGCCATGGTGAAGGGCACACCCATCGCCCGCAGCACATGCGAGGGCTGCAATGAGCCTGAAGTGCAGGCCGAGCCGGAGGAGGCGCAGATACCCAACTCATTCATCATAAGCAGAATCGCCTCGCCTTCGACATATTCAAAGCTGATGTTCGCGGTGTTCGGCAGACGGTTTTCGATATCGCCGTTGATGCGGCTTTGCGGAATTTTCGCCAGCAGCTCTTTTTCCAGCTTGTCACGGAGTCTCTTGATATAGGCGCTCTTTGAGACGAGGTTCTGCGCGGCAAGCTCACAGGCTTTCCCCAGACCGATGATACCGGGAGTGTTTTCCGTACCGCCGCGCCTTCCCCTTTCCTGGTGGCCGCCCAACAACAGAGGCGTAAACTTCGTACCGCGGCGTATATAGAGAACGCCCACCCCCTTGGGGGCATGCAGTTTGTGCCCGGAAAGGGAAAGCATATCGATGAGATTGTTTTTCATGTTGATGGGGATTTTTCCCGCCGCCTGCACAGCGTCGGTGTGAAACATGGCGCCTTTGTCGTGCGCCAGATGCGCCGCCTCTTCTACCGGAAAAATCACACCTGTTTCGTTGTTGCCCCACATCAGGCTGACCAGCGCCGTGTCCGGAGTGAGGCTTTTATCCAGTAACTCAAGGTCGAGGATACCGCTTTTATCCACCGGCAATTGAGTAACCCTGTATCCTTCCGTCTCCAGGTGGCTG
This sequence comes from uncultured Smithella sp., assembly GCA_964460865.1. Lineage (GTDB taxonomy): Bacteria > Desulfobacterota > Syntrophia > Syntrophales > Smithellaceae > UBA8904. The sequence goes on from CAYWRV010000004.1 coordinate 23,926, forward strand.
CAAAGTACGCGCACCGCCGGGTGTTCCACGCGGCTGATGATGATATGTTTTTTATCCGGCTGTGCGGAAAGTGCCGAGCGTATGGCTGCGTTATCACTTTCCGTGCCGCAACTGGTAAAGACTATTTCATCCGGCTCCGCCCCCAGAAGCCCGGCTACCTGCCCGCGCGCCTGCTGGATTTCCCGCCCGACCCGTCCTCCGAAGGTATGCATGCTGGAGGGATTGCCATAGAATTCGGAAAAGTACGGCAGCATGGCCTGCAAAACTTCGTCGGCCACCTTTGATGTGGCGTTGTTGTCCATATAAACCGTCTTCATTTACCCTCCTCCTCAACGGTAATCTCCGGCGCGACCCGCTCTTTTAGTGTGTGTTCCACAAAATTTTTCAGTGTGATGCCGGAGGCCTTGCAGGTCGCACAGGCACCGCGGGTGGCCACTATCACCCGGTCGCCGACAACGTCGATAAGCTCGAGGTCCCCTCCGTCATGCCTCAGTGATGGGCGGATTTCGTTGTCTATCGTCTCTTCAATCATCCTTATTTTCTGCAGGTTGGTAAGCCTGGGCTTTGCCTCTGGTCTGGGCTCCGCCTTCAGACGCTCGATAATCTGGGCGATGGCGTCATGGCAAGTGCCGCAGCCGCCACCCGCCTTGGTAAAATTGGTGACTTCTTCCACGGTGGTCAGATTGTTTTCCCGCACATCTCTTTCAATCTCCTTATCTGTAACACCGAAGCACTCACAGATGATTTTTGCACCCGCCTCCAGCGCCGGTGCTCCCCGGTAATTCTCAATCGCCTTTTCCAGGGCCTGTTTGCCCATCACCGAGCAGTGCATCTTCTCGTCGGGAAGCCCTCCCAGATACCGGGCAATATCCCGGTTGGTGACCCGGAGGGCCTCCTCCAGTGTCATCCCCTTGATGATTTCGGTCAGAGCCGACGAAGAGGCGATGGCGCTGGCGCAGCCGAAAGTTTTGAATTTGGCATCCGCGATGCGCTGGTTCTCATCAAGTTTGAAGGTGAGCCTGAGAGCATCCCCGCAGGCGAGCGACCCTACTTCCGCCACCCCGTCCGGGTTTTCTATTTCCCCCACATTGCGCGGGTGTAGAAAATGCTCTTTGACCTTGTCTGTATAATCCCACATAATCTCTCCTTACTTTAATCCGGCCGTAGGGCCGGATATTCGGGTCTTATCACCGGTTATCGTCCATCAGTCAATAAAAATATTTTCAGCACCGCAAGCCCGGCACCGGCACTTTTGTCGTCCAGGCCGCCCGGCTATATGATGACCGGCGGAGCATAGCAGTCTGCTTCAATGCGATCGTCACGGTCGGCCCTGAGCGCCACCGGCAGGTACTCCAGTATGTCTGTGGCGGTTATACCGTCGCGGCCTATTTCGCCGGCGGCCAGATCGCCCGCCAAACCGTGCAGGAAAACGCCTTTGCGCGTGGCACGCTCAGCATCAAGTCCCATACCCAGCATGGCTGCAATACAGCCGGTCAGCACATCACCGCTTCCGGCGGTGGCCATGCCCGGATTTCCCGTAAGATTGACATACACACGCCCGTCGGTTGTGCCGATAAGAGAGTGAGCCCCCTTGAAAACAACAGTGGCTCCCAGCCTGCCGGCCACTTCCAGTAAGACTCCCATCTTGTCATCATTTACCTGTGTGACGGTTTTACCCGCCAGGCGCGCCATTTCACCGGCGTGTGGCGTCAAAATGGTCGGTGCTTTTCTTTTGGGCAGTATTTCCGGCCTTTCGGCAATCGCCGTCAGGCCGTCTCCATCGAGTAACAGAGGTTTTTTGATGACGGCGGCCAGCTCCCTGATGAGTTTTGCCGTTTCTTCCTGTAGAGACAGACCGGGCCCCATCACAACCATGTCCGATCTTTCCGATAAAGCCAAAAGCTCCGGTTTCGCCTTCAGCGACAGGCTCAAGGCGGCGGTCTCTCTTTGCGGATGATAAACGATTTCCGGCCCGGCCTGTGCAACAAAAGGTATTATTGACGCGGGCGCGGCAAGCCTTGCATAGCCGCCGCCGGATTTGAGAAACGACATGGCGGAAAAATAAGGGGCGCCGAAATAATTAGCTGCACCGGCGATGAATAAAACATCTCCCATCGACCCTTTATAGGCCTGGGCATATCTGGGCGGCAGCATGACGCGTTCATTGGTCTCGATGAATAAATCATCGCGCTCATAAAGGGACGGCGGAAATGAGATGTGCGTCACGGCCAGAGTGCCGCAATGCTCGTAGCCGGGGTAGAGCAGATTTCCCGGCTTGGGAAGCCCGAAGGTCACGGTCCAGGAAGCCTTCACCGCATTCCCCAGCACGGCACCCGTGTCGCCGGCAATGCCTGAAGGGATGTCCAGACTCAAAACCGGCCGACCCGCGGAATTAATAAGCGTGATCACGTCTGAGGCCAGCCCTTTTATTTCACGGTCCAGCCCGGTGCCGAAAATCGCGTCCACAACCACGTCACAGTGGGCCAGGTCTTTTCGGGCCTCGTCGGCTCTGCCGATGAGCTGAACGTCACCGCTCAGATTGCACAAAATGTCGTAGTTGGTTTTGGCCGCTCCCCGGTATTTCTTAGGGGTAGCCACCAGAAACACCTTGACCCTTCCCCCCATCGTGGCGAGCAGGCGGGCAAGCACAAGCCCGTCGCCACCGTTATTGCCCGAGGCGCAGAAAATGACAAACGTCTTGCCGCTGATGCCGGTTTCCCGCCACAGCAGACCGGCCGCCGCATGAGCGGCATTTTCCATCAGTATCTCTTCCGCTATCCCCAGTTTTTCGATCGCATAGCGGTCCATCCCCCGCATTTGCTCGACTGTCGCCAGCTTCATTTTTCATCTCCCGGGCAGTTTTCGTTAATATGAAATATTACCTGATTTCACAAAAAATAACCCCTGTTTTTACCGGCAATTCTTTTCGGGGCTTTTTTGTAATCCGTCTGCAAAAAAGAGAGGGGGCTCTTTCCTCTGAAATAAGGGTCTAAGAGCCCGGTAACGAACTGTGCCTCTTTGCGAAATCTTCTTCGGGGATGCTGTGCGGCTTATGAATTATTCGAGTGCAAAATGGCTCGGGGAAAAAGAGAAAAAACAAAAGATTGATTAAGCGCCTCCGACAGAGCAAGTGATTAAGGCATCTGCAGCACCTTCGCGCCGCGGTTGCGGCCCGCCTTCAATTCCGCCAGTGCCCGGTTCGCCTCACCAAATTCGTACACCTCGACTTCCGGAATAATCGGTATGAGCGACGCGATGTGCAAAAATTCTTCAATATCGTGACGAGTCACATTGGCCACGCTTTTAATCTCCTTTTCCTGCCAAAGGTGCGACGGGTAGTCCAGGCGCAGCATTTCATTTTTATCCGTGCCCTCTTTACGGATTGCGTTAATCACCAGACGCCCGCCCGCGGCAAGGTTCGCCATTGCCTCCAGGATCGGTTTCCATGCCGGGGTCGTATCGATAATTGCACGGAGAGGACGAGGGCTTCTGTGGCTTGTATCCCCCGCCCAGCAGGCACCCAGCTCCAGGGCAAAGCGCCGCTGGCTTTCGGAACGGGCAAAAACATAAACCTCGGATGCCGGATAAAGGTGCCGTGACAGTTGTAGAACAAGGTGCGCCGACGCACCGAAGCCGGTAAGCCCCAGAGGCTCGCCGTTTTTTATCCCGGCCAGATGAAGCGAGCGATGGCCGATGGCGCCCGCACACAAAAGAGGGGCTGCCTGGACATCGGAAAAGACCTCCGGTACCGGAATGGCGAAATCCTCCGCCACCGTGACATACAGGGCGTAACCACCCGGTATATCGCGGCCCGTCGCCTTGAAATCCGGGCAGAGGTTTTCAAGCCCGCCCGTACAATAGGAACATCTCCCGCAGGCAAAACCGATCCAGCCGATGCCTACCCGCCGGCCCTCCTGATGTTTTTTGGCCTGTGGCCCGCATCCTGCCACAATGCCGACAATCTGATGTCCCAAAATGAAAGGAAGAACCGCCGGGGGCGTCCGGCCTTCAATTTCGTCGAGCTCCGTGTGGCACACACCACAGGCCGTGACCCGCACCAGAACCTCTCCACGGGCCGGTACAGGATCGGCCAGCTCCACAAAAGAAAGCGGCGCTGGATTTTCACTGATATCCGTGATTTTCTCCAAGACCGCCGCTTTCATTTTCTTCGCCTCTTATGCCCGGCACCGGCAATGGTCAGCCCTTCAGGGCCGCTGGCATTTTCAGGGGGACATCCACTGTTTTGATATGTTCATCCAGAAGGGCACTGGTGCCGTTGACATTGAGTTTATCAAACAGAAAGGCAAACTGCCGCTCCAGCCCGGCGCAAATACCGTCACGGACATCGGCGGGCAGATGCCACATCTCCAGTTTAAAAGGCCCGAATCCTTTTTTACGGGTCTTGTAGATGAACTGCTCCTGTGTATCTCCTTCCTTCCATTCATCCTGCATTTTCGCCTTGAGATAATCGTAAATTTTTTCGCGCAGATCCGCTGGAAAGATGTCACTGTCATAAATCATGTTCTGAAAACCGGTCGCCAGGTGGATCTCCGCCGTGCCGGTCGCGGGGAAGCGGTCAAACGCCTCGTCCGGCAAAGTGGACGCACCATGCTGCACGGCACCTGCCAGACCGTATTCAACGCGCGAGGTTTCCGAAAGTTCTCTGAGAACATCAAAATCAATTTTGACTTTGGCCACCGTCCCGTCGGCCAGCGGCACGCCACCGTGCGTGGTTCCCGTCTGCACACTGATCTTACTGATTCCCTTGTAGTCTTCGCCGCTCTTTTTCAGCTCGGACAGATAACCGTCCATGAAGGCCTTTAGCTCTTCAACAGTTGAATTCTTGCCGCCCACTTCTCCGATTTCTCCCCCTACGGAAACCGTAATCCCTTCAGGCTCCAAATCGCGGATCATCACGGTCAGTTGCGCCGCCAGCGAAAAGTTCGTCCGCTGCTGCTCGGTGACATTAGGTTTTGATAAATCCACCAGCGTGGAAGTGTCGATGTCGATATTGTAAAACCCGTTTTCAATCGCTTCCCAGATCAAGTTTTTCACGGTTTGCGTCTCTGTTTCCGCATCCTGGGCAAACTTTTTGGCATTTATCTGAAAGTGGTCTCCCTGCACAAAAACCGGCCCGCTCCAGCCTGTTTTAACGGCTGCCGCCGTCACCGCGCAGATGTACTCCAACGGACGCTGAATCGTATAGCCTATTTCCGATCGGGCGATCTCAAATATAACAGGGCCGACCTTGCCTTTAATGGCCGCGCGAAACACAGCCTGGGCCACGTCATAGGTCAGACCGCGGATGTTGATCGCGGGAACGGTGAACCCTGCAACTTCTTTTCTTCCCATCGCCTCGTAAAGCGACTGAATCGACGAGGAAATAATGCCCAGAGCCGCTGCTCCCCGGCGGATAAGAAATGCCGCCGCCTCTTTTGTAGCAGGATCGGGGCTGAACACAACCGTGTAAATAAGGTCGTCTATCAGTTTTGTCCGGAATTTGTCCTCGTCGAGCACACGGACATCACCTCCGTCACAAGCCAGGATCGACTCGCATTCTTTCTTCAATTTATCTTTATTTTCGTAAATCATGGCAACTCCTTGATTCGTTAATTACTGATTTAGAAATTCACCCGCCATTTTCACTTCTTTGGACGAGCCGATA
>CAYWRV010000005.1:0-27975 GCA_964460865.1 uncultured Smithella sp.
ACATCATATCCATGACCAGTTCCGGGTTTGTTTGAAAACCGCTTAAGATGTCCGGATTGACGGGCATGGCGAGCCCGCCCCCGACCGCCACCACGCCGCTTGTCTCGTCGGGGTGGTGCAAAGCGAACGCCAGAGCGATGGCGGCACCAAGTGAATGACCCACGAGCAGCGGACGCGCCAGTCCCGCGGCGCCGATAATGTCTCTTAAGTGTGCAACGTAGGCATCGACGCTTTGTTCGCCCACCCCTTCAGATTTACCGTGGCCGGGAAGGTTGACGGCAAGGATGTTGAAGCTGTTATGCAGCTTTGAATACTGCAGTGTCCAGGCATCGGATGTGCCGCCGGAGCCGTGGATGAACACCAGTGACCGGTCGTGCTTACCGAAGTCCACCGGATTCACCCAGCATGATATTTTTTTATCGTTCACATTGAAATCTTTAAGCATTGTCTGACTCCTTTACAGGCCTGACTATCACATAAACGAATTTTTATGCAATGAGAGATTGGATTTATATTGACAGGACAAGGGTAAAAAGGGCATGTAACACAATATTTGCAGGGGGTGAGGATACCATGTTTACCGGTAAAAAAATCGCCTTTATCGGTGGCGGGAAGATGGGGAGCATTCTTGCCCGCGCAATGATCAGGCGCAAAATTGTTCCTTCCCGGAATATCACCATTACAGATATCGACCAGCTCAAGCTTAAAGAGCTTGGCGCCTCTCTGAAGGTGCAGGTAAGCTCCGATAATAAAAAAGCGGTCAGAGAAGCGGATATTATTTTACTGGCGGTGAAGCCGCAGCAGTTTGAGGAGGTTCTCAAGAATCTTCGCCCTGCCGTGAATGCGGGCAAGCTATTTATTTCCATTGCGGCGGGCGTACCTACAAGTGCCATTGAAAAGCTTTTGACCAAAAGCCCGCGTGTGGTGCGCGTGATGCCCAATGTCAACGCGCTGGCGGGACAGGGGGCGGCCGCCGTCGCCGTCGGAAAGTTCGCCAAAAAGGAAGACGTAAATTATGCTCTGGCTATTTTCAACGCGGTCGGCATGGCCGTAGAGGTGGATGAAAAACTTATGGATGCGGTCACCGGCCTGAGCGGCAGCGGCCCGGCCTATTGCTTTGTGATGATTGAGGCCCTTGCCGATGCGGGTGTGCAGCTAGGCCTGACTCGCGAGCTGGCTGAAAAACTGGCCGCCCAGACCATGCTCGGCGCGGCCAGCCTGTGTTTGACAGGCGGGCAGCACCCTGCGCAACTGAAAAATATGGTCACCTCACCCGGAGGGACAACTGCCGCCGGTTTGAAGGTCCTTGAGGATGGGAAAATCCGTGCCACCTTGATCGACGCTGTAGAGGCGGCGGCAAAGCGTGCCAAAGAGCTTGCCGACAATTAAAACGAGCCCGGCGCGAAAATGCAGTTTCATGAAATCAATTCAAAAGGAGGGAAAATCTATGTCAAAAAGAATATGGATGGCCACTCGGTTTAATCAGCCACGTTTTTTTGTGTTTGTTTGTGTCGTGAGTCTTTTTTTGCTTGCCGGCTGTGCCTCGGTGAAAAGCACCGGTGAGGCCAAAACTCAGACAGGCACGGAGCGGATGACCGCTGAAGGAATCGTTATAGGTGCAGAAGACAGCGCAACCGACACATATTCCTGGAAAGGCATTCCCTATGCCAGCCCGCCTGTAGGCAAGCTGCGCTGGACGGCGCCAAAGCCTCCGGCAAAAAGAAAAAGCCCCTTACAGGCGGACAAATTCTGCCGGATCTGTCCGCAGTATATCGACCATGACCGTAATCCTGCCACACCACGGATAGTAACGGGTGATGAGGATTGCCTGTATCTGAATATCTGGGCTCCCAGGAATGCGGCAGGCAAGCTGCCGGTGTTTTTCTGGATACACGGAGGGGGGAACAGCATTCAATGGCCCCTTCTTTCCGGGCATGACGGAGGGATCCTTGCCCGCCGTGGCAATATGGTAGTTGTTACGCTTAACTATCGACTGGGTTATATGGGGTTTTTGCACCATCGGGCACTTAAAACAGGCGATGCGGCTGGTGATTCCGGAAACTTCGCCATACTGGATTTGATTGCCGCACTGCAGTGGGTGCGCGCCAATATCGCCGCTTTCGGCGGTGATCCGGGCAATGTCACCATTGCCGGTGAGTCGGCAGGCGGCCAGAATGTTTATTGCCTGGTGTCGTCGCCCATGGCAGCAGGACTTTTTCACCGCGCCGTTACGCAAAGCGGCGTAATTTTACCCTCAACACCTGAGCAGGGTGAGGCCCATGTAAATGCAACTCTTGTCAAAATGCTGGTCGTGGATGGAAAGGCGAAGGATGAAAAAGAGGCAGTATCAGTGCTTGCGGCCATGTCCGCCAAAGATATCGCGGCCTATATGCACTCGAAGAAACCGGCCGATTTTCTGGAGGTGCATCCGGAAGGGAAAGCTGCCGGCATGATCCAGTTTCCCACCACGTTCGGTGACGGCAAAGTTCTGCCAACGGATTTCTACGGAGCTTTGTCCTCGGGAAGTTACAATAAAGTTCCTATGATAATGGGAACCACTAAGGAGGAAGCAAAGCTCTTCATACGTTCGCTGCCTGTCTTTGCAAGCTGGCTCGTGGACGGGTCGCTGTTTAAGGATCCCGCCAAAACCGAACTCTACAATCTGGTTGCCCGCTATCAGAGTGATGACTGGAAAGTGATGGCGGTGGACGATCCTGCACGGATCATGCGCCGTAATGAAGGCCAGCCGTTCATCTTCGCCTATGAATTTCTGTGGGGTGCGGGCGGCGCATCAAATGATGTACTGGCTTTTCCACAGAACATAATTCTTGGTGCCTGTCACGCGATGGATATTGACTTTGTTTTCGGTACGGATAAGGTTTCGCTTGGCGCGCTGGTTTTCAATGATAAAAACAAGCCCGGCCGTGTGGCCCTATCCAATGCCATGATGGATTACTGGTCTGAGTTCGCTCGCACGGGCAATCCCAACCGGCAGGGTTCCGGCCTGCCCAAGTGGTCGCCCTGGTCCAATATCCAGGGTTTTCCCAAAACGCTGCTTTTGGATGCCGATTTGGAAAAGACGAAAATTACCATGGGCCGGAGTGAATTGACATATGGTATGATCGAAGCTGCTTTGAAAAAGGAAGCGAGACAGAAGGAGATTCAGCCTTTTTATGATGCTTCTATATTAAAAAAACACTGATATTAGGTTTTAAAACAGATTTTACGAGCTCGCGTGTTCGCGGCAGTGAAAAATAAATAAGTGAGGATTCGAAATGGAAGTTGCGGGAAAAGTCATTGTTGTGACGGGTGCCGCCTCCGGTATCGGCCGGGGTCTGTGCCAGAGGTTTGCCAAAGAAGGTGCCAAAGCCATTATTGCGGCGGATATCAATGAGGCGGGAGCCAAAGAAACGGCAACGGAAGTAAAAGGAGATGCTCTGCTGTGCGATGTGAGCAAGGAGGAGGATGTCATGCGCCTGGCCAAGTTTGCCCATGACAAGTACGGCCGGATAGACCTCTTTTGTTCCAACGCTGGAATACTCGGCGCCGCCGGCGGCTATGAGGTGGCCAACGACGTATGGCAGAGTATCTGGGAAATAAATGTCCTGGCGCATGTACTTGTGGCGCGCGCGGTCATCCCGGAGATGATCAAACAGGGGGGCGGGGCGATTATGATTACCGCCTCGGCGGCCGGGCTTTTGAGCCAGATCGGTTCCCTGCCCTATTCCGTAACCAAGCATGCCGCCGTGGGCCTGGCCGAGAACCTCTCCATCACTTACGGGGATCAGGGTATTCAGATATTTTTGCTGTGTCCCCAGGCGGTGGAATCGGAAATGACACGCGGCCATGAAGGCGGAGGTGTGGCCGGAGTGGACGGCCTGATGAAGGTGGAAGAGCTCGCAGACGCGGTGATGGAATCGTTTGCCGCCGATGAGTTTTTAATTCTGCCCCACAAGGAAGTCAAAACTTATATGCAGCGCAAGGCTGCGGATTATGACCGGTGGCTCAAAGGCATGAGAGGCCTGCAGCAGCGGTTTTTCTCAGGAGGGCCTCTGAAGAAATAAAAACACACAAAATGGTGACGGCGGCACACGCTGTCCGGAGACGGCGCGTGCCGCCGGCCCGCCGCCTGGGAGGGAGGCAGATATGAACCGGGATGAGTCGTGTGCGATGGTGGATAATATCCGCGATCTGGAACAGGCGCTGGCCAGAAGCCCCAGGGTAGTGGCCATGGTTTATGTGACATGGTGCCCTTTTTGCCGCAAGGCCCTGCCGGCTTTTGAAAAGCAGGGGCTTACCGGCGAGGCCAATCTCCTTCTGATTGCCGACGACGAGGAGCGTGTCGCTGATTTGTACGGGATTGATGTCTTTCCGACGCTTGTGCTCTTTGAAAAAGGCACGATTGTCAAGCGCCTGGACGGCAAGCCCGGCCTGGGGCTAAATGAGGAGCAGATTGCCGATTTCGTCGCATCCTGTGCCGGGCCGTGACGCGAAGGCACAAAAAGCATCGCCGCTTTGGCTTCAGCGCGGCGGCTTGTCCCGCTCCATGCGACGATTACGATAAGAAGAAAACATTTTTGGAGGATAGATATGGATTTGAAATATTTGCTGCTGTCAGTGAGCGAGAAGGTGGCCACTGTAACCATCAACCGGCCCGACAAGGGGAACGCTCTGGCGCCGCAGGTGCTCGAAGAAGTGGTCACCTTGTTTACGTCGCTTGCCGGGCGTGACGATGTGAACGTGGTGGTGCTCACCGGCGGTGAAAAATACTTCTCCGCCGGTTTCGATTTGAACGAGATCCGCAAGCTCGAGAAGATCTCCAACGAGGCCTACATTAATTTGTTTCATAGGGCTTACCGCGCCATTTTGTTTTGTCCGCAGCCGGTCATCTGCGCCGTGGGAGGAGCGGCGATCGCGGGCGGGTTTGATCTCACGCTCATGTGCGATATCCGCTACGCCTCTGAGCGTGCTAAATTCGGGCAGCGCGAAATTGTGCTTTCACTGACGCCGGTGATGGATCCGCTGTGGCGCATCATCGGGCTGGGCCGCGCCAAGGAGGTGGCTCTTACCGGTCGCATCTATGACGCCTACGAGGCGGAAAAAATGGGCTATGTCAGCAAGGTCTTTCCCGAAGGGAAACTATTGGAGTCGGTGGCTGAAATTGCCCGAGAAATGGCTACCTACGACCATGGCTGCCTCAAAGAAACAAAAGCCCTTTCCAATAAGGTGCTCAGCGAAGACCTCGACGGAGCGATGCGGGTCCAGGAGTGGCTGTTCAGAACCTATATCGGCTCGGAAGACAACCATCAGCGTATCGACGCTCTCCAGGCGAAACTGGCGGCCGCGAGAAAAAAATAAACCCGCGGCAGCATCAATCCTTTAAAGGACTTTATCTGGCCCCGCCGTGGTGAATTCGGCGGGGCTTTTTTGGAACGATATGAATTTATTATTCTTGTGCGCCTCACCCCGCTTTCCTTTGTAAAATTATGCTCCGCCCTGTCTTTGGCCAGTCCGAAAGCCGTGGCTTTTACAAAAATTCCCGAAGCCCTGCAGCCGCTTCTCGTTATCCGAGTAAAAACGAGCAGATGCGACTTTTTTAGACCTTGTCCTACAAATATCATCCCAAAATCATAGTCAGACTATAAAATAAAATAATACTTGACAGTGAGACTATGATGATGTAGCTTAAGAACCAAGAGAGAGGTGTTGTAATGGCTGATCACGCCCGGCCCAAAACCAGAAAAGACCGCATTATGGACGCGGCTCTGCGTATTTTTGCCGAAAAGAGTTTTGCTGACGCCACCATTTCCGAAATAAGCAAGGAAGCAGGTGTTTCCGAAGCGACCATTTATGAATATTTCGGAACCAAAGAAGACCTTCTTTTTGCCATCCCCGAGAAAATCTCCAATGACACTTTTGAAGAATCGCAAATGGTTCTTCCTTACATCAAGGATGCGGAGGGCAGGCTGCGCGCCATCATGTACAGTTATATCCGTTTGTATCACGGCAATCCCGATTATTCGGCGCTGGTTCTGCTGCAGTTGATGTCCAACAAACGATTTCGTCAGACAGCCGCTCACGCAGCGATACGTCGTGCCGCTCACGGTCTTTTGGATTGTATCCGCGAAGGTATCGCCGATGGCACATTCCGTAAAGATGTGGACGCCTACCTGGTGCGCTCTATGTTGATGGGCACGATTGAACATGTTTTTATCCACTGGCATATGCAGGGGATGCCGAATGAGCGCAAGACCATGGTGGATATGCTCGATTCCTTCCTGGAGATGGTTTTTTGCGGGATTCGCGCCAGGAAAGAGCAAGATGGTGTTTTGCTGCGTGTGAATTTGGAAGACGTCCGCTCACTAGCGGGTCTTCTTGCCGATAGCAGAAGCGATCAGGAGCATATAACAACAAATAAGCAACACAAAAAAACAGCACAGAAAAAGGAGAAAGAGAAATGAGAACTAAACAGGAGTATATTAACGGTCTGAAGAAGATGAAAAGAAATATTTACTTTGACGGCCAGCTCATTGATCGTGATGATGAATTGCAGATGCCCTGTCTGGACGTTATCGGAACGACTTATGATGAAGCCGCCAAGCCGGAAAATGAGTCCCTGATGACGGCCACCTCCCATCTGACCGGACAGAAGATCAACCGCTTCAATCACATTCACATGAGCACGACAGACCTGCATAGAAAGCAGGACATGACCCGAATGCTGTGCCAGAAAGTGGGCGGCTGCATCCAGCGCTGCATGGGAATCGACGCCACCAACGCTATTTATAATGTTTCTTATGAAGCGGATAAAGTGCATAACGGCGCCACCCAATACCATGAGAATTTCAAAAAGTGGCTTATCCGTTTCCAGAACGAAGATTTGGTCGGCTGCTGCGCCCAGACGGATGTGAAAGGCGACCGTATGCTGCGGCCCGCGGATCAGCCCAACCCCGGCTCATACGTGTATATCAAGGAAAGGCTCAAAGACGGCATCGTTGTCGAAGGCTGCAAGCTTCATATTTCCGAAGCGTCGGTCGCCGACGAGGTGCTGGTAGTGCCGACCCGCGCCCTGCGTGAAAAAGACAAAGACTACGCCGTGTCTTTCGCCATCCCCGGCGACTGGGATGGTTTGAAACAGGTAGTCACGGTTCATAACTATCGTCCCCGCACCCATTATAAACGCGGTTTCATGCCCGGCTCCACGGATTCCTACATGATTTTTGACAATTGTTTCGTGCCGTGGGAAAGAGTCTTCCTGGCCGGCGAACACCAGCACGGCGGCATTCTGGCCCTGCTGTTCGCCCTGTTCCACCGTCATTCCTACTCCGGCTGTAAACCGGCCATCGGCGATATCATTCTCGGCACGGCGGCACTGGCGGCGGAAGTCAACAACGTCCACAAGGCTGAGCACGTGCGTGAGAAGCTGGCGGAAATCATCATGACCAGCGAGCTCGGATACGCAGCCGGCTACACTGCCTCCGACCTGGGCAAGCCGGAAGTTTACATTCCCGGAATCGGCTTCACACCGTATGGCCCCGGCTCTTTCATTCCGCATTCCATCTACTGCAACGTCGGCCGCTGCCTGACCGGCGAGGCGGTTTACAGGGAAGCGGAAATTCTGTGCGACATCTCCGGCGGCGTGACAGCGACTTTCCCGTATGAGAAAGACTTTGCCAACCCGGATATCGCCGATCTGCTTTTGAAATACACCAAGCGTAACCCGAATATGCCCGCTGAAGATCAGGCGCAGTTCTGGCGCTACCTGGGCGACAACCTGTGTTCAGCGATGGGCGGCATTGCCAATGTGGGCAACTATCACGGCGGCGGCTCCCCTGTTATGGAGCAGATTGCCATCACCACGCAGTATGACATCGAATCACGCAAAAAGCTGGTGAAATACATTGCCGGCATGAGTGGCGGTGATCGCGAGGCGCTGGCTAAAAGCAACTTCAAGAACAAACCGATTGATAAATAAATGAAGTTTAACCTCCGGGTGATTTCCCGGTGAAGAAAAACCATCAGCATGCCCGCCGGTTTAGACACCGGCGGGCGTGGTTGATTAATATTAAGTTAATTATTCTGATAATAGGAGAATCAAGCCATGTTCGATATGAATCAATTTTCATTGAAGGGTAAAGTTGCGCTCGTCACCGGCGGCGGCCGGGGCATTGGCCAGGCAATTGCCTTCGGTTTTGCCAAGGCGGGCGCGAAAGTCGCCATCACCAGTCGCAAGGCGCCGGATCTGGAAGCGACCGCCTGTACGATGGACGAAGTTGGCTGCGAAACGCTGGTTGTCCCCGCCCACCTGGGACGTCTCGACGAAATCCAGCGGGTGGTGGACACGGTGGTGCAAAAGTTCGGTCGGCTCGATATTCTGGTCAATAACGCCGGAGCCAGCCCGGCGATGGCCTCCGTGCTGGACAGTGATGAGCGTCTGTGGGAGACGATCATGAACCTCAATCTCAAAGGGGTTTATTTTATGAGCCAGGCGGCCGCCAAAGTCATGAAAAAACAGGGCGGTGGAAAAATCATCAATATCGCCTCAATTGACGGGGTGAACCCCGAGCCCGGCGTCAGTGTTTATTCCATTTCCAAAGCGGGCGTCCGCCAGATTTCACGTGCCTTTGCCATGGAACTGGCGCGTGACAACATCCAGGTCAACACGATTCTGCCCGGTCCAATTGAAACAAAGATGATGAATTCGCACTGGTTCCACCTGACACCGGAAGAGGCGGCCAAAGAGCGCGAAAAACTGTGCGCGCATCTGCCTACCTGCCGGATCGGTGATCCGGACGAAATTGCCGGCGCAGCCATTTACCTGGCCTCCGAGGCATCAAATTACACCTCCGGCACAGAAATTATCATCGACGGCGCTCTCCTGCTGGGCACACACCTCCAGGCCTGATGTCCGCTCACCCGGGAAACCGGCCACCTGCGAAATCAAATCCCCGGGGCCTGAGGCCCCGGGGCGCTATTAAGTTCGAGGATGCCGGCCTTTCCTTCTTATGTGCGAAAAAGACAGACGTGTTTTTTGGATATAACATAAACACCGGCGCGGATACCCAGTAAGTAATGTGACATCATTGCACCGGCTTTTTATCGGGAGGTTATCATGAAAACACTCGAGCATTTGTTATCACCTATTAAAATCAGAAATCTGGAAATTCCCAATCGCCTCGTCCTGCCCCCGATGGGGACGGGTTTGGCTTCAACCGACTCCACGGTGAGCGATGCCAATCTGGCATATATCAGGAAACGTGCCGCAAGCGGCGTAGGACTTGTGATCACCGAAGTCACCGCCGTTGACCCTCTGGGGCAGCTCTCCCCCCAGCAGCTGGCGATATGGAATGATGATTTCATACCCGGATTGAGCAAGATGGCACAGGCAATCCACGAACAGGGTGCAAAAGCTTCTCTGCAGCTGCACCACTCCGGTCGGGAAAACTTCCGGTTGCTGAAAAAACAACAGGCCGTTGCACCTTCGGCCATACGCAGTTTCATGCTGGGATTTGCCGGTGTGCCGCGTGAACTGACGATTGAAGAGATTCAGGACCTGGTTGTTGCCTTCGGTGCCGGTGCCAGGCGCGCAAAGGCGGCGGGTTTTGATATGGTCGAGCTCCACGGGGCGCACGGCTATCTGCTGATGCAGTTTTTATCCGCCCATGCCAATCAGAGAACAGATCAGTACGGCGGGGATTTTAAAAGCCGCGCACGGTTCATTATCGAATGCCTGGAAGAAACGCGTCGCCAGGTGGGGCCGGACTTCCCTATATCACTTCGTATCTCCGCCGAGGAGTGTGTGAAAAACGGTTTCACGATTGAAGACGTCGTGTCGATCGTCCCTGACCTGGTGGCCGCAGGAGCAGACCTGCTGAATGTGTCTTTCGGCACGCACGGCTCGCCGGAAGTAAACACGGACACCCCCAACCCCAGCGCACCTATTGAATACGCTCCTGGCTTCAAGTCGCATCTGGCGCGCTATATAAAAGAGGCGGGCAAAGTGCCGGTGATTTCTGTGGGACGCTATACAGACCCCTATTTTATGGACGAGGTGATCGCGCGCGGGGATGCGGACATGATCGCAGTGGCGCGCCAGAATCTTGCGGATCCGAACTTTTTGAAAAACGCCATCGCCGGCCATCCGGAGGATACACTTGAATGTCTGGCCTGTAACCAGGGCTGCATCGAGCGTGAGGCTCTCGAAGGTCTCCCGGTGCGCTGTGCCATTAACCCGCAGACAGGGCAGGAGCTGATTTGGCCTGAAAGTCCCGCCAAAGTAAGCCGGAATGTCTGGGTGATCGGCGCAGGGCCTGCCGGTCTCACGGCAGCCGCGGAAGCGGCGCGTCTCGGGCATCGCGTGACGCTTTTTGAAAAAGAGGGGCGAACCGGTGGCAATGTACGCTATGCGGCACTTTCGCCTCATAAGGAAGTTTACGGCCGGTTTATACAGACTCTCACCAGGCGATGTGAAAAGCTGGGCGTACAGATCAAGACAGGAGTAGAAGTGACAGAGGCCATGCTGGAGAAGGAAAAGCCGGAGGTGGTTGTTTTAGCCATCGGTGCAGACAAGACCGCCTGCCCGGCTGAAGGAGCCGATGCCAAAGTGGTATGCGATGCGTGGCAGATTCTCGACGGTTCAGTGGAGCCGAAAAACAATGTCGTGGTAATAGGCGCGGGACTGGTCGGTCTGGAGACGGCGGATTTCTTGAGGGAAAAAGGAATAAAGCATATCACCGTGGTGGAAATGCTGACCAGGCCGCCGGTACTAGCTCAGGCGGCGCACGGACAGATGCTCTACCGCCGTCTGCGCGAACAGGGTGTTAACCTCATTTTCGGAACGCAGGTGAAAAAAATTGAAGATGACGCGGTGGTTGTGGAAACTGCGGGAGAGGAAAAGAGGATTGCTCCTGTTGAGCAAGTTGTCGTCGCCATCGGTGTGACGCCCAGAAGCGAGCTAAAAGAGATGCTGGCCAAAAGCGGCATCCGTCATTTTGTCGTAGGTGACGCGGTGGCGCCGCGGCGCATTATTGAAGCGACAACGGAAGGGGCAGCGGCTGCCTGGGATATTTAACGCGTCCCATTGAGGTGGCTGCGCTAAATGTCGTGACCTTATGGTGGCGGTCCACTTCACGGGTGGAGCTTTGTTTCAGCCTAACTTGCTGCCCCCCGGGATGATATTGAAGTAGTCAGAAGCCGAAAGGAGTTTTTATGGATTTACGTGAAAACTATATACAGACCAACGGGGTCCGGCTCCACGTCATGGAGTCCGGCCAGGCGGATGGGCCGATGGTTTTATTTCTGCATGGCTTTCCGGAGTTCTGGTATGCTTGGCGCAAGCAGCTTCCTTTTTTCGCTCAAAAAGACTTTTTCGCGGTTGCACCCGACCAGCGCGGCTATAATCTGAGTGACAAACCTGAAGGCATCGCCTCTTACGGGATAAATGAGCTTGCCAAAGATATTGCGGGTTTGATCGATGCCTATGGCCGCAAGCAGGTTTACCTGGTGGGGCATGACTGGGGGGCATCAGTGGCCTGGTGGGTGGCGATCAGGTATCCCGAGCTCATCAAAAAACTTGTTATCCTCAATGTTCCCCATCCGAAAGTCATGGCCCGCAACGTATTTAAAAACACCGAGCAGATGAAAAGAAGCTGGTATATTTTCTTCTTTCAGATTCCGGGTGCGGTGGAAAAGCTGGCTGCCGAAACGGACTATGAATGGGTGCTGGAAATGATCAAGACTTCTGCCAACTCCGGTGCATTCACGCCTGCAGAGCTGGAAGAGTATCGTAAAGCCTTCAAAAAACCGGGTGCCTTCACGGCAATGGTCAACTGGTACCGGGCGATGATTCAAACAAAGCAGGAGGCACCGGCGGACTTTGATGTGTCAATGCCGATGCTTCTGATGTGGGGCGAAGAGGACATCTCCATGCTGTCACAGATGGCCGATGAGAGTATGGCCTACTGCAAGCAGGGGAAATTAATTAAAATGCCCGGCGTCAGCCACTGGATTCAGCATGAACAGGCGGAGAAGGTAAATTCTTTGATCGAAGAGTTTATCACAAAATGATGCTGGCGCGCACCGGGAGGAAAAAGACAAAGCATGTTTTTATTCGGAAAATTGTCATGCAACACCACCATATAATTTTACTCAGGACATGAAATATTTTTGGTGAGTTGCAATAACGCCGCAGCATCACTTTTGATCTGCAATCGCGGGTTGCATCCAGCCTTATTTATCACGCAAAAAGACGGACGCGTAGTTAAAAACAAAAAATACAGGAGGAGTATATGAGCAAAGAAGTAGTATTTGTTGATGGTATGAGAACAGCTTTCGGCACGCTGGGAAGGACCTTGAGCGGTGTTTTGGGCGAAGAAATGGCCGGGACGTGTATGAAAGGCCTGATTGAGAGGTCCAAGATTCTGGAAAGAGGCGGAGTTGTGGACTGTTGTTTCATGGGTTCGGCCATCGGCCCCCTGACGGCGATTAACGGCGCCCGCTGGCCGGTTCTGGCGGCAGGTCTTCCGGACACCACCTCTGCATCCTATGTTGAGATGCAGTGCGGCTCGGCCATTGATTCGATAAATCATGCGGCCTGGAAGATCCTGGCCGGTCAGGCGGATATCATCATCGCCGGCGGTTATGAGTCCTACAGTAACACCCCGGCCCGTTTCCCGATGAACACGCCCCCCTTCCGCATGATTCCCCCCATGCCGGTTGACACTTCTTTATCCCCCACTCGCGATGCGGCCACCAGAAACATGGGGCTCACGGCGGAGAAACTGCAGAAGATGTATAACATTCCCCGTGAGGCACAGGACGAATTTGCCTACCGCAGCCAGATGAGGACGAAAAAGGCGCTGGAATCAGGTTTCTGCGCACGCGATATCGTCCCGATCACCATCCCCGCGCAGAAGAAGACACCGGCGTACGATTTCGTAGTCGATGAGTTCCCTAAGGGCGATACGACAATGGCTGGTCTGGCCAAATTGCCTCCCGCCTTCATTAAAGACGGAACGGTCACGGCCGGAAACGCTTCCGGGCGCAATGACGGCGCAGCCTTTGTGCTGATGATGACCAAAGAAAAGGCCGAGCAGCTGGGCTACAAGCCCTGGGCGAAGTGGCTGGCTGGCGGTGACCACGGCGTTGACCCCACCATCATGGGCATTGCCCCTGCTTACGCGGTTCCCAAAGCTCTCAAAATGGCCGGTTTGAAAATGAGCCAGATAGATGTGATGGAGTGTAACGAGGCTTTTGCGGTTCAGAACCTGGCGGTGGCTGCCGAGCTGGAGAAGCAACTGGGCGAGAAGGTGAACTGGGAGACGTGGAATCCCAACGGCGGCGCGATCAGCTATGGTCACCCCAATGGCGCGTCCGGAGCGCGGATCGGCATTTTCACCATGCGCGAGCTGATGGACAAGGGCGGCAAATACGGTTGCTTCAGCTCCTGCTGCGGCGGCGGTCTGGGAGTTGCCTGTGTTGTCGAGAACCTGATGGTGTAGTTGCGACAAATATTGTTAAGAACACAGCTGCCGGCTTACTTCCGGCAGCATTTTATTTCACAACGGTCGTTATAAGATTCTTGACCTGGTTTGCCAGGTGTGGTAACGCCACAAAGTAATTTTTGAGCGGTGTTGGATTATGCCCATTCTAATTCACCACGCAAACAGACAATTACACTGTTAAAAAACAAAATACAGGAGGAATTTATGAGCAGAGAAGTAGTATTTGTTGACGGTATGAGAACAGCCTTCGGCACGCTAGGGAGGACCTTGAGCGGTGTTTTGGGCGAAGAAATGGCTGGAATATGTATGAAGGGCCTGATTGAGAGATCCAAGGTCATTGAAAGAGGCGGAGTGGTGGACTGCTGCTTCATGGGTTCGGCCATCGGCCCCCTGACGGCGATTAACGGCGCCCGCTGGCCGGTTCTGGCGGCAGGTCTTCCGGACACCACCTCTGCATCCTATGTTGAGATGCAGTGCGGCTCGGCCATTGATTCGATAAATCATGCGGCCTGGAAGATCCTGGCCGGTCAGGCGGATATCATCATCGCCGGCGGTTATGAGTCCTACAGTAACACCCCGGCCCGTTTCCCGATGAACACGCCCCCCTTCCGCATGATTCCCCCCATGCCGGTTGACACTTCTTTATCCCCCACTCGCGATGCGGCCACCAGAAACATGGGGCTCACGGCGGAGAAACTGCAGAAGATGTATAACATTCCCCGTGAGGCACAGGACGAATTTGCCTACCGCAGCCAGATGAGGACGAAAAAGGCGCTGGAATCAGGTTTCTGCGCACGCGATATCGTCCCGATCACCATCCCCGCGCAGAAGAAGACACCGGCGTACGATTTCGTAGTCGATGAGTTCCCTAAGGGCGATACGACAATGGCTGGTCTGGCCAAATTGCCTCCCGCCTTCATTAAAGACGGAACGGTCACGGCCGGAAACGCTTCCGGGCGCAATGACGGCGCAGCCTTTGTGCTGATGATGACCAAAGAAAAGGCCGAGCAGCTGGGCTACAAGCCCTGGGCGAAGTGGCTGGCTGGCGGTGACCACGGCGTTGACCCCACCATCATGGGCATTGCCCCTGCTTACGCGGTTCCCAAAGCTCTCAAAATGGCCGGTTTGAAAATGAGCCAGATAGATGTGATGGAGTGTAACGAGGCTTTTGCGGTTCAGAACCTGGCGGTGGCTGCCGAGCTGGAGAAGCAACTGGGCGAGAAGGTGAACTGGGAGACGTGGAATCCCAACGGCGGCGCGATCAGCTATGGTCACCCCAATGGCGCGTCCGGAGCGCGGATCGGCATTTTCACCATGCGCGAGCTGATGGACAAGGGCGGCAAATACGGTTGCTTCAGCTCCTGCTGCGGCGGCGGTCTGGGAGTTGCCTGTGTTGTCGAGAACCTGATGGTGTAGTTGCGACAAGTATTGCAAAAAGCAAGTGAAAAAATAACGTGACTTTAAAATGCCGCCGGGCTTTAGCTAGCCTGGCGGCATTTAACCATAGGGCGTAATTTAACGAAATTAATCAATTGGAAAGAGGAAGGTATATGGCTGAAAAATTTATCAGTGACCGGAATTTGAGATTTTTGCTCTATGAAGTGAACGATGTAGAGTCATTGCTGAAATACCCCCGCTTTGCCGACCACAGCAAGGAAGTGTTCGATATGATTCTGGATACGGCAATGCGCATGAGTAAGGAAATGTTCAAGCCGCTTTTTGAAGAAATGGATCGCCAGGCGCCGGTGTACGTGAACGGAGAGGTCAAGGTCCATCCTAAAGTCCGTGAGATCATGCGGGCGGCGGGGGATGGCGGCTGGATCGCGTCGGTCTTTCCTTATGAGGTCGGCGGTCAGCAGCTGCCCTACACAATCGGAGTGATGCTCCCGACGGCGATTTTCGGCGCGGCCAATTATTCGGCGGCCGTTTATCAAGGTTTAACGCACGGCGCGGCAGGGCTCATTGTTTCCTATGGAACGCAGGAAATGAAGGACACTTATCTGCCGAAAATGCTGGCGGGCGAATGGCAGGGGACGATGGCACTTACCGAGCCGCAAGCCGGATCATCGCTGGCCGACCTGACTACTACGGCCACCCCGACTGATAAGGGTTACTACCTGATCAACGGACAGAAGCTTTTCATTTCGGCCGGCGACCATGACGGCTGCGACAACGTCATTCATCTGGCGCTGGCTCGCCTCAAAGACGCGCCTCCCGGCATCAGGGGTATCTCCTTATTCATTATTCCGAAAAAGCGCATCAAAGAAGACGGATCACTGGAGCCCAACGACGTCAACTGCGCGGGAATCTACCATAAGCTCGGTTACCGCGGCTCACCTATCACTCAGCTTGCCTTCGGCGAGAACAACGACTGCCGCGGCTGGCTGGTCGGTGAAGCCAACAAGGGGCTGGCCTATATGTTTCAGATGATGAACGGCGCGCGTATCGACGTGGGGCTGGCAGCGGCGGCCATTTCTTCGGCCGCTTATTACGCTTCTTTGGAATATGCCAAAGAAAGACCGCAGGGCCGCAAGCTCTCAGCCAAAGACCCGCTGGCGCCGCCGGTGCCGATCATTGAACATCCGGACATCAAGCGCATGCTTTTGTTCCAGAAAGCGATGGTGGAAGGTTCGCTGGCCCTGTTATTCCAATGCGGCATCTACGAGGATCTGGATCATGTGAATGAGGGCGAGGAGCATGAAAACTACAACCTTCTTCTGGAGCTGCTCACACCGGTGGCAAAAACCTATCCATCGGAAATGGGCATTTTGTCATGTTCAGCCGGTCTGCAGATTCTGGGCGGCTATGGATTTTGCGAAGAGTTTCCTCTCGAGCAGCTCTACCGCGATGTGCGTATCCACCCCATTCACGAGGGCACTACCGGCATCCAGGGGCAGGACCTGCTGGGCCGTAAAATGAGGATAAAAAACGGGAAAGCCGGCCAGCTCTACCTGGCGGAAGTAAGAAAAGCGATTACTGAAGCACAAGAGATACCACAGCTGAAACCGTTTGCGGGAAAACTGACTGAGGCCGTTTCTCTTCTGGAAAAAGTGACGGCCAGACAATTTGAGGCCGCCGCCACGGAGGGGCCGGAAATGTTTCTGTCCGACGCCACGGTTTACCTTGAGTTCTTCAGCATCATCGCGATTGCCTGGCAGTGGCTCAGACAGGCAACAAGCGCGGTGAAAGCACTTTCGAAAAATCCCGATGAAGCGGATACGAATTTTTATCAGGGAAAACTCGCCGCGTTTCGTTACTTTTTCGGCTATGAGCTGCCGAAGATCGAAGGTCTGTCCCAGCGCCTCTTCAATAACGACGGTCTGACCGTGACCATGAAAAACGAGTATTTCGAAGATTAACGATTTTTTTCAAGCACAATATTACGGTCCGGCAGGTTCTCACCGCCGGACCGCTCATTTGCAAAATACCCATATGCGAAACAAAACATTCGGTTCATTAACGCAGTATCAATAATTACCTGATATCATTGATCTGTTATGAGACTGAAAATTAAATTACGCTTGACAGGAAAATCTAATTAGGTTAAAGACGCGAACCTTGATTAAATTTACCTCGGGAGGAGATACATTTGGCAACACATAAATCAGCGGAAAAACGGGACCGTCAAAGCAAGGCGCGCAGGCAACGCAATGTAGCGGCAAAGTCCGTCGTCAGAACCAAGGTCAAGGCGGTTGTCACGGCGGTTAGTGAAAAAGACAAGGAAAAATCAGCCGGTGCTCTGAAAACGGCAGTTCCCGCGTTGGCCAAGGCGGCGGCCAAGGGGCTGATTCACAAGAAAAACGCCTCACGTAAAATTTCCCGCCTTACCAAAAAAGTCAACACTCTTTAAGATATTATCCAGGGGCAGGCTGTCTTGGCCTGCTCCACTTTTTCTCTCCACATTCCTTTTTGCATGTATTGAGCTTGAAGCATCAGGCTGTGTGTGTCACGAGCGAAGGACACTTGCGCTCTTCCAACCCACAGACATTTACATTTTCACCTGTTTTTCCTTCAGGTCTATGACGGTGATTTCCGGTGGTGCGAAAACGCGAACGGGCGGCCCCCATGTGCCTGTTCCTCGACTGATATATAAAAGCCCGCCGGAGGTGAGTCGGTGCAGACCGTAAATTTTCGGGAAGTATAATTTTACAATCAGGCCGAACGGAAAAATCTGGCCGCCATGGGTATGACCGGAGAGCTGCAGGTCAAACTTAGCCTGCTCATCAACACGCGGTTGGTGTTTTAACAGCAGAGTGAAACCTTCCCGCTCCCGGCAAAGTTCATTTTTAAATGCTTCTCTTTTTTTCGCATCACCGGTCGTGCGGCCGGTGATGTCGTCCTGGCCGAAGATGGTTATGCCTGCACTCCCGGTAATCGAGTCGCGCAACAGTTCAAACCCGGCGGCTTTGGTAAATTCGACGGAGCGCTTCAGACCCGCGTAATATTCATGGTTGCCTAAGACGGCATATTTGCCATAGGGGGCCTCTATGGATGCAAAATGCTTAGCCTCGCGCAGGACATTATCCAGTTCACCGTCAAGCAGGTCTCCTGTGGAAACCAGAATGTCCGGACTGTTTTCACGTATTTTATTTATCAACTCAACGAGGCGATTTTGGCGGATGATGATTCCCACGTGCACGTCGGAGATCTGGACAATCCGCAGCTTTCCTCCGTTGGGGAGAGTGTGGTTTGTGGTGAGCCCCAGATGTCTGACGCGAAGATGTTGTGCATCAAAATAACCGTAGATGACCAGCCCGGCCGCGGCAACGACGGATAGATAG
The DNA here is from genome assembly GCA_964460865.1 of uncultured Smithella sp. Lineage (GTDB taxonomy): Bacteria > Desulfobacterota > Syntrophia > Syntrophales > Smithellaceae > UBA8904. The sequence goes on from CAYWRV010000005.1 coordinate 18,284, forward strand.
AATGTGGCGGCTTTGAGGGCGAGGCGTGCGGCATCCGGGACGAAAAACTTGTGAATTATGCGGACCAGCTCGGTGGAAATACTTAAAAAGAAAAAAAGAAAGACAAAGGCCATCCAGACATAGCCGATGCAGGCCAGCGCCCGTGCCAGTCCCTCCCAGTGGAAAGATTCAAGCACTCTCACCAGTATAGGCGCTAAAATAAGAACGATGATAGCCAGCAGAAGGAGTGCCTGCAGCAGGCCTGAAAAATGGAAAATACTGCGCGCCCGGAAAAAGAAGTAAAAATTGATGCCGCCATAAAGGCACAAAAAAGTCAGAAGAAATAAAATCATGGACATTCCCGATATGCAATGCTTGGGCGAAGCTAGCTAAAAATTATGGGAAAGTCAAATACCGCCCACAAGACGAATTCCCTCCGGATGGCTTTTAATGAATCGAGGGGGTAAAAAGACATGCTGGCTCAAAAACCGCCGTTACCGAAAAGGGAATTGACAATCAGGGAGTGTAGATCTGACTGTCTAAATGGTTTTATATAGGATCACTGCTGCCCGGAATAACCCGTGAATAAGCTTTGACTGATTACTGTTTTTATCCATGCCACTTGTGTGATTATAAAATGTAAGTAGCTGAAACATGGACGCTCTTTTCAATCAATAATTTTACGGATCTTCAAGGAGCATCAGGTCAAATAAAGCAGGAAACATTTTTTCAACAAAATACCAGGCGCGCCGGAGTTGGGGTCGAACATCGGCACGTTTTTTTTGATAATGCATGCGCCAATGCAAAAAAGAACTCCCGTTCTTGGGACTGTTTGCAGAAATCCGATAACCCATCTTCCGCAGTAAGCGTTGAAATTTGATAAAAACAGGCTGTATTATTTTAAAAAACGTAATTAATACACGGGGGCTTATTGAAAAACTCAATGTAGTGCAGAAAAGCCGTCTTGCGCAATTATTTCTGAAACGACATACTCCTTAGGCAGAATGAAAGAGATAAAATCTCTCGATGTTCTTTTGCCGGCACGAGATAAACAGATCAGGTTGAGAGTAGTATCCACTGCACTGGAGGAATTGAAAGTGTTGCTCCAGAGGATGAAGTTGTTGTCGCCCAACAAACCGAAAATAATTGAAAATGTAGTGCAGAAAACAGCCTGATTCTAATCGCAACTGCCTGTAATCATTGCTTTGTCATTTTTGGACTGCGGAAGATGGGATAAAAAAGAGTTGACATTGTTTTACGCATATCATACTTATCCCATCAATTTAGTCGTATAAAGAATTGTCGTGAAACTGACCAATCGAAGTGAATATGCTCTCTTGGCGCTGGTTTTCCTGGCCCGAAACGGCCGCGATGGAAGCTATATCTCTGTCGATACGATTGCCACGGCTCAGGGAATTCCCTTCAAGTTTCTGGAACAGATTTTATTGACCCTGAAGAGCGGCAAGCTTCTGCGTAGCGCCAAAGGTCAGCGCGGCGGCTATGCGCTGGCGCGGCAGACCAATCAGATATCGCTTGCGGAAGTCGTCCGCCTGATCGACGGAGCGCTGGCGCCGACTGAATCCGTGAGCAAATATTATTACGAACCGACACCCATTGAAAAAGAGAAGGCCCTCGTGCGGGTGTTTCTGGATATCCGAGATTACATCGCCAATAAGCTGGAGCAGACGACACTGGCCGATGTCACGTAGTCTCTGCTTGTTGGCTTCGCCGCAGCGGGGACGGAACCGGACCGCAGAAACACGGGAAGTTGAAGAGAGCGAAAATGAATCCTTCAGAATAACGCTGTACTGATAGAAAGAATGCGACGATCGTTGAGAAGAACTGTTTTTGCCGTTTTGGTTTTGTGCTGTCTGCTTTTTACCCTTTCCCACGCCGGCGCGAAAACGGGCAAGGCTGCGTATCGAGGAAACATCCGTATCTCCGGCGCCTGGGCTCTTTATCCAATGATGGTGAAATGGGCCGAGGAATTTAAAAAGGTGCACCCCGGGGTCCGGATAGACATTTCGGCAGGCGGCGCAGGAAAGGGTGTGGCTGATGCCCTGTCCGGCCTCGTCGACATAGGCATGGTGTCGCGGGAGCTGCGGACAGAAGAGCTCCGGCAGCAGCTTTTTTATGTAGCGGTGGTGAAGGACGCCGTTTTTCCGACTATCAATCAAAAAAATCCTGCCTCGAAGGCGCTGCTGGCAAAAGGGCTCAAAAAAAAGGATCTGCAGGACTTGTGGATTTCCGGACGGCCCCTCACCTGGGGAGAGCTTACGGGCACGGCCGGTCGACAGAAAGTCCGTGTCTATACCCGGTCCGACTCCTGCGGCGCTGCGGAAACCTGGGCCAAGTATCTGGGCGTAAGCCAGGAAGATCTCAAGGGGGTCGCCGTTTACGGTGATCCGGGTGTTGCCGAAGCGGTGCGGCGGGATCTTTCCGGCATCGGCTACAACAATCTGAACTACGCCTATGACATGAAAACCGGCCTGCCCCTGCCAGGCCTCGCGGTGGTGCCGATCGACGTCAATGAAAACGGGCGGATCGATCCCGATGAATATCTCTCGACCAAGAAGGACGCAATTCTGGCCGTCCAGTCCGGCCGCTATCCGTCTCCGCCGGCGCGCAGTCTTTATCTCGTGACCAAGGAATCTTTCAGGAGTCCGGCGAAGGAATTCGTCCAGTGGATATTGACGGACGGGCAAAAATATGTTGACGAGGCAGGATATCTCAAAATCGGCGGTCCGCAGTTGAAAGAGGCGCTGAAGAAAATGAAGCGCCCGGAAAAATCAAGGGAACACATATGAAAGACAGATTGCCTAGCCGGCCGCTGCGAAAAAGACGCATCCTGGAATGGCTGGGAGTGTTTGCCGGCCGCTTTGTTCTGATTGTCATAAATGTTCTGGCGCTGGGAATCTTCTGTGGCCTGCTGTGGAAGGCGGGGCCGATCCTGCAAGCCACTCCGCTGGGCGACTTGCTTTTTTCGTCCGACTGGCACCCCCTTAAAAATTCCTTCGGCCTGTTTCCCTTCATCGCGGGAACGCTGGCCGTTACGGGGCTCGCCATGCTGATGGCGATTCCCGTTTGTCTTCTGGCTTCCGTTTACCTTGCGGAATACGCCGGTCAGCGCTTCCGCGAAGTGGCGCGTCTGGTCATCGACATTCTGGCCGGTATTCCCTCCGTCATTTACGGTCTGTGTGGCATTCTGGTTATTGTTCCATTTGTTGCGTGGCTCGGTGACCTTGCCGGCGCCTCAACCACCGGCTACAGTCTGCTGGCCGGCGGCTTAGTGCTGGCGGTTATGGTGATTCCCTTCATCATTTCGATCTCGGTTGAGGTGCTCCGCATGGTGCCGGATCCCGTGCGAGAATCCGCGCTTGCACTGGGGGCGACCCGCTGGGAAGCCGTGAAGTACGTCGTGTTGAGGAAAGCCAAGCGGGGCCTTTTGGCCGCCGTGGTCCTGGGATTTGCCCGGGCGTTCGGTGAAACGATGGCGGTCCTGATGGTCGTAGGCAACGTCGCCGAAGTTCCCGCGTCGGTCTTCGATCCGGCCTATCCACTACCCGCGCTGATCGCGAACAACTACGGTGAAGTCATGTCCATTCCGCTTTACGATGCGGCGCTGATGACGGCCGCGCTGATTTTGATGCTGGTCGTGGCGTTTTTCAGTCTGACGGCACATTACACCCTGATGAGAATCGGAGCTGCAAACGAGTGATGAAATCTCGATCACGGGAAGAAGTATTTTTTAAAGCCTTGATGATGGGCTCACTGGCATTGGTGTTTCTGGCCCTGACGGGCATTGTTGCCGTAATCGTCGCCAAGGGCCTGTCGTCGCTCAATCTCGCCATGATCCTGGAGACGCCCAAAGGCGGCTACTACCTGGGGAAGGAAGGCGGCATCGCCAACGCCATTATCGGGTCGCTCTACCTGGTGACGGGCGCGACGGTCCTGTCGTTTCTGATCAGCCTGCCGGTCGCGCTGGCCCTGCAGAAGGAATACCTCGGCAAGCGGTTTGCCGACATTACGCGCCTGGCGCTGGATATCCTCTGGGGCACGCCTTCCATTGTTTACGGCGCTTTTGGTTTTGTCGTCATGGTTCTACTGGGGCTGCGGGCCTCATTGTTGGGCGGCATCATCGTTTTGACGTTGCTGATGATACCTATCATGGCCCGGGCAATGGACGAAGCCGTCCGCTTGGTGCCTTTCGAACTCAAGGAGATGGCCTATGCCATCGGTGCCAATAGAATTGAGACGACGCTGGCCGTCGTGCTGAAACAGGCTTTGCCGGGTATTTTCACGGGCGTCATTCTGGCTTTCGGGCGCGGAATCGGCGATGCGGCGTCCATCCTGTTTACCGCCGGCTACACGGACGAAATTCCCACGTCCCTGTTAGACCCGGTCGCATCTTTGCCGCTGGCCGTTTTCTTCCAGTCCGGAACGCCCGTGCCGGAAGTCCAGGCCCGCGCGTTCACGGCCGCGCTGATTTTGCTGTTCATTGTTCTGGTGGTGAATATTGTTGCGAGATTATTGGGCTGGCGTTTTTCCAGAAATATTTTAAGGTAACCGCCGTTATGTCAAAAATTGAAGTCAAATCCCTGTCCGTTTCCTTCGGCAGTCAACAGGTGCTCCGGGACATCAACCTGATTATTCCCGACCGGCAAATCGTTGCCATCATCGGGCCGTCCGGCTGCGGAAAGACGACGCTGCTCAAGAGCCTGAACCGTATTCTGGATCTGAACGAAGAAGTGTCGGTGGCGGGCGACATTTTCGTGGACGGAGAAAACATCTATGCGCCTGGCATGGATGTGACGGCTTTGCGCAAAAAGGTGGGCTTTCTGCCGCAGCGCCCGTATCCGCTGCCGATGTCGATCTTTCAAAACGTTGCTTTCGGACCACGCATTCACGGCCTGGACACATTCCGCAGTGGGTCGGACGAAAAGGCCGGTAAAAAGGACATGTTTGCACTCGTGGAACATTACCTACGGTTGGCGGGGCTCTGGGAAGAAGTCAAGGACCGCCTGCACGCGCCCGCCGCGAAGCTGTCGATCGGCCAGCAGCAGCGCCTGGCGCTGGCGCGCGTGCTCTCCGTCGAACCGGAGGTGATTCTGGCCGATGAGCCGACCTCGGCGCTGGATCCGATTTCGGCCAAGCTCGTGGAGACGCAGTTCCGGATTTTGAAAAAAGACTATACGATCATTCTCGTGACGCATATTCTGCGCCAGGCCCGACGGCTCGGCGACTACATCGTCTTTTTGTATATGGGCGATCTGGTCGAACACGAACCGGCGGCGCAGTTTTTCCGCAGTCCGCGGGACGAAAAGACACGGGCCTACATTAACGGAGAAATCAGTTGAGATGAATTCCTTTACCGTATCCTATCTGAGACAGCTTGAGTCCGAATCCATCGCCATTCTGCGAGAAGCCGCCGCCGAATTTAGGAATCCGGTCATGCTGTATTCCGTCGGCAAGGATTCCAGTGTCATGGTCCGCGTGGCGCAAAAGGCCTTTTATCCGGGTAAGTTTCCGTTTCCACTCATGCACATCGATACGGGCTACAAGTTTCCCGCGATGTACGAATTCCGCGAAGCCTTTTGCCGTGAGATCGGGGCGCGCCTAATCGTTGAACGAAACGAACGCTGGATCGCGCAGGGCTGCCACCCGCTCAAAATGGGCGTGGACAAGTGCTGCAGCTACCTGAAAACGGGCGCGCTTCTCGAGGCCCTGACTAAACACGGTTTTGACGCGGCTTTCGGCGGCGCGAGGCGCGAGGAGGAAAAGTCCCGCGCCAAGGAAAGGGTTTTTTCGCTCAGGGACGCCTCCGGCCAGTGGGATCCGAAAAACCAGCGCCCCGAGCTCTGGGAGCTTTACAATACACGGCTCAACGAGGGGGAAACGATGCGGGTTTTCCCGCTCAGCAACTGGACGGAGCAGGATATCTGGTCCTATATCAAGCTTGAGCAGATACCTATTGTGCCGATTTATTACGCCCGCGAACGCCTGGTCGTGGAGCGAAACGGCATCCTCATCCCCGTCATGCCCGGTGCCGCAGCGGAAAAAGAACAGGCTCGAACGGTCCTGTGTCGCTTCCGGTCACTGGGCTGCATACCCTGCACGGGTGCCATTCCCTCGCCAGCTGTTTCTATCGACCAGATTATCGGCGAAGTCCGGGCCGCCCGGAAGTCGGAGCGGGAAAATCGCGTGATCGATCTGACATCGGACAGTTCCATGGAGCAAAAGAAAAAGGAAGGGTATTTTTAAATGTATTCGGGTGAAAAATCCTTACTTCGTTTCACAACCACGGGCTCCGTGGACGACGGCAAATCGACGCTGATCGGCCGGCTTTTATATGAAACGAAGTCCATCTACGAGGATCAGTACGAAGCCATCAAGAAAACGTCTGAACGCAAGGGATTCATGGACGTTGATCTGGCGTATCTGCTCGACGGCCTGGCTGCAGAGCGGGAGCAGGGCATCACCATCGACGTCGCCTACCGGTATTTTGAAACGCCGAAGCGGAAATTCATCATCGCCGACACGCCGGGCCACGTGCAGTATACGCGCAACATGGTGACAGGCGCTTCCAAGGCGGACTGCGCCATCATCCTGATCGACGCCCGCAACGGTGTGCTCACACAGTCCAAACGGCACGGCTTCATCATTTCCCTTCTGCAGATTCCGCATCTGATCGTTGCCGTCAATAAGATGGACCTGGTGGACTATTCGCAGAAGGTCTTCAACGACATTGTCGAGGTGTATGAAAGTTATTCCGAAAAGCTCGATATACACGACATCGTATACATTCCCGTTTCCGCCCTGAAAGGGGACAACGTGGTCGGCAAGAGCCCCAACATGTCCTGGTACGACGGGCCGACGCTTCTGTACCGCCTGGAAAACATCCATGTTTCCGCGGACCGGAATCTCGTGGATTTCCGTTTTCCCGTCTCGTACGTGATCCGCCCTCACCTGGATTTCCGGGGCTTTGCCGGAAAAATCGCTTCCGGCACAATTACACCCGGCGAAGAGGTGGTGATCCTGCCGTCGGGCAAAACGAGTGCGGTGAAAAGCCTCACCACATACGACGGCGATCTGCCGCAGGCGTTCGTCCCTCAGTCGGTGGTGATATCGCTGGCCGACGAGGTGGACGTGAGCCGGGGGGACATGATCGTCCGCAAGAAGAATCTGCCGCATATCGAAAAATCACTGGAAGCCATCCTCTGCTGGATGGACGATAAGCCCCTGTCACAGGCGGATTTTTACATCCTCAAGCACACGACCCGGTATGTCAAGGCTTCCGTCACGCGCATCGTCTACAAGATCGACGTCGATACGCTGCACCGCCGGCCGGCCGACACGTTTTTGCTAAATGACATCGGCCGGGTGGAAATGCAAACGGCTCAGCCTTTGTTTTTCGATCCCTACAAAATCAACCATGCGACCGGCAGCTTCATTTTGATCGATCCGCTCTCCAATCGTACGGTCGCCGCCGGCATGATCCGCGACGTGCCCCGGCATATAGAAGACTACCGCGATGATTCGGACGCGGAACATGCCAAGACCTCGCCCCACGTGATCCGTCGCGATCTGAACATTCCCCTGGCCCTGCGGGAAAAGCAGACCGGCCACCGGGCCATCGTACGGTGGTTTACGGGGCTGTCCGGCTCGGGAAAATCGACGATTGCAATGGAACTGGAGAGGCGGCTCTTTGCCGCAAACTGCCACACGATTTTGCTCGACGGCGACCACCTGCGCCATGGACTGTGCTCGGATCTGGGGTTTGCACCGGCGGACCGCAAGGAAAATATCCGCCGGGCCGGCGAGGTGGCCAAGCTGTTTTTCGAGCAAGGCAATATCGTGCTGTGCACGTTCATTTCGCCTTTCCGGCGGGACCGGGATTCTGTGCGGCAGCTATTTCCTGAAGGACGTTTTTTCGAGATCTATATCCGGTGCGATGTCACCGAATGCCTCAGACGCGATCCGCACGGCCTATACAAGAAAGCGCTTACCGGCACGATTTCGGATTTCACAGCTATTCAGTCTCCTTATGAAGCGCCGGATCGTCCGGATCTGATCCTCGACACGGAAAAGACCTCCTTGGACCAATGCATGGAGTTTGTTGAGCAATATGTTGCTGGTTTTATATTTCACGATGCGGAAGGCGTGCAGGATTAGGAAAAACGAAACAAAATAATTATTGATAGAAGACGAGACTCCAAATAGCAGGTGAAAATTATGCTTAAAAATTTAAAAAATATGTGTCAGACAATATTCGGTAAAAAAAAGATTATTCAATACAGTCCTCCCCGTACGGGAAGTACACTGGTTTACAATATTTTAAGAGAACTTTTCTCTCATTGCAAAATTCAGAAAACACATAATTACGAAGATAAATTTGATGCATATCCGGTTGTGGTTACTTATCGTCACCCCTTGGATTCGATAGCGTCAAGTATCCAGCGGTATGGTCGAACGCCTTCAGACGAAGAAATTAGGGCGCAGATTAGGGAATTTGATAAAACGGGTATTGGGGATATTTTGAAGATTCGAAATCAATCGAATGTTTTGATGCTGAAATATGAAGAATTTTATAATCGTTACGATTATATATATGATCTGTTGGAGAAATTTTTTTCCATCAAAATTCCCGCCGATCAACGCAAACGCTTGTCTGACGGGTACAATATGGATGCTGTCAAGCAAATGACTCAGAACTTCGATGACTTTCGAGGCTACAACAAAGTGACGCAATTACATGGACGGCACATCTCCGAACATAAGGGGGAAACTTATTATTACAAAAGTTATTTTAGTCCCGCGCAGATTGAATATTTAAAAAACGTTTATAAAGATATTCTTGATGCTTTTGATTACAAATAAGGCACACCAGACCATGGGGACAGGCGCCTTCAGATAGTTCCACAGTATTTAAAATTATACAGATGAAGAATCTAAGAAAACGAGAGATGCCTATTCAAGCTGGGAGGAGTTTGAGGAGGGACGAAACAAAGAAACTCAAATAAAAAGCGTTTCATGCCGATAGCGAATAAAGTCCATGCACTTATGGATAACAGAACGTAAGTTCTCCCATCGTCTTGCTTCATCAGAATAGCCTCATCCCTAATTTGAATCGAGCAAGACATGACATTAACGGCGAAGGAATACCGCCTTCGGCGGCCGCAGGACTCAGACTGTTATGAGAATTCCTTTGAAACCTTTTTTCCAGGGAATACGGTTTCTGGCGGCCTTATATCCGGGATGGCCACTTGAAAATCACCCACCATCGGGTTGGCAGAACGTGGGTAATTTAGTTATTTATTTCTAACGCAAGTCTTGTAGATTCATCCTTAAGACGATAACTCTTCCCCTCAAATTTCAGCAGATGACCGCAATACAACAGACAATCGAGGATGGCCGAAGCGGCGGCATTGTCCCCGCTAGCTTTCCCCAGTCATCAATCAGCCGGTTTGACATGATCATCGTACTTTTCCGATGGTAATAACGCTCCATAATCACATCGGGCAGATCATCTGCGGTGGTATGCGGGAGACGTTTTTTTAGAAACGGATCGTCGATGATCAACAGATCTGCACCGCAGAACAGTTTGAAGAGCTTTTTCGCTTTCCGGTTTGTGTGGCTTCTAACGGAACTTTCGCCAATAGTGTCAACGGTCTTTTAAAATTGAGCCATTTTCGGTCGTGAAAAGTGAGCCACCT